>NZ_JBIMPP010000002.1:0-248165 GCF_043906805.1 Actinomadura sp. SCN-SB
GCCGCCAGGCGAGGAGCGCAGCTCGTGCTTGCAATGAACACAGTCTTAGCTGGCGTTTAGTTCTTGTTCTACTAGTTTGTTGACCAGGGTGGCTACGGCGGGGTCGTGGCGGCCGGCTACTTCCAGGAGGACGATCAGCTGGTCTACCAGGAGGTTTTCCAGGGTGGATCGGGTGACGTCGCGGGTTTCGAGCCAGTCGAGGCCGGCGGTTTCGACGGAGGCCATCCAGGAGCGCAGGGTGATGCGCAGGATGGGTGGGGGCGACTCCGCGTCGAAGGCGCAGAGGATGCGTTCCAGGAGCATGGAGCGGACGCCGTCGATGATCTCGCCGACTTCGCCGGAGCGGTCGGCGGGGCCGCCGCGGAGGAGGGCGGCGTAGCCGGCGGCGTGGCCTTCGACGAAGCCGAAGTAGCGTTCCAGGGAGATCCGGAGGCGTTCCAGCGGTTTGCCTTCGGTGGGGGGCTTGAGGAGGTCGGTGAGCTGGTTGGCCGCGTTGGTGAGGGCGGCCAGGTAGAGCTCGTACTTGCCGCCGAAGTAGTGGTAGACGAGGGCGCGTGAGGCGCCCGCGGCGGCGGCGACGTCGTCGATGGAGACGTCCTCGGGCGGGCGGGTGCTGAAGAGTTGCAGCGCCGCCTCGATCAGCTCGTCCCGGCGCTCGTCCACGCTGAGCCTGCGGCGGGTCCGCTGCCCGTTCCTCGGTTTGCCTCCGGTCACTGTACGTTCGCCCACCTGCGCAGCGTATCCGAGTGCGCCGACGGGAACGCGCGCCCTTTTTCCACTCGTGAACGGAGCACCTCGGCATTGTGCTCCAGAACACCACAGGCCCGAACTGCCATTGACGTACGCCCGTTACTCACGGTTGCGACGATTCGGAGCGAAGGCAAGGCATCATGGCATCTCCCCCCGAGTGGGGGAGGCGCGCCGGCCCCTCCAGCGGGCCCCGGTTCGCCGAGGCGGCAGGTCCTGCAGGCCCCCTGGACGGAGTGCCATGTCACTTGGTGAAGGTAGTAGTCCCCCGCGTGAACGAAAGGGCGCTGTGCCCCTGCCGCGTGGCGGCGCAGGGCGCGCGGTGCCCGGTCCCAAGCCGACGATCCGCAATGTCGCCGAACGTGCGGGAGTGTCGAAGTCCCTGGTCTCCCTGGTGATGCGCGGGTCGCCGCATGTGAGCGAGCGGCGGCGGCAGGCCGTGCTCCAGGCGGCCCGTGAGCTGGGGTACCGGCCGAACGCGGTCGCACGCAGCCTGGTGGAGGGCCGGACGAGGCTCATCGGGGCGATCGTGGCCGACCTGCACAACCCGTTCTTCGCCGAGTTCCTGGACGGGCTCCAGGAGACCCTGCACGGCGAGGGCCTGCGCATGCTGGTCGGCAGTGGGCGCTGGGATCCGATGTTCGAGGCGGAGGCGGTCGAGGCGTTCCTGGAGATGCGGGTGGACGGCCTGGTGCTGCTCAGCGTCGTGCCCGATTCGCTGAAGGAGGCGGCGGCCAGCGTTCCGGTGGTGGTGGTCGGCGAACGCGATGTGATGGGGGTCGACATCGTGGTGGACGACGACGAGCTGGGCGCCAGCCTGGCCGTCGAGCATTTGGTGGAGCTGGGACATCGCCGCATCGCCCATATCGAGGGGGCACGCTCGACCACGGCGCGCTACCGCCGGGCCGGGTACGAGAAGGCGATGCGGCGGCACGGATTGGAGGACGAGATCGTCGTCGAGCACGGCGACTTCACCGAGGAGGGCGGGTACCGGGCCGCGCGGGCGCTGTTGTCGCGTGACCGCAGGCCCACCGCGATCTTCGCGCCCAACGACCTGGTCGCCACCGGGGCGCTGTCGGCGGCGGACGAGCTGGGGCTGCCCGTGCCCGAGCAGGTCTCGATCGTCGGGTACGACAACACGCATCTGGCGGCGATCCGGCATATCTCGCTGACCAGCGTGGATCAGCCGCGCCGTGACATGGGGCGGGTCGCCGCCGAGCTGCTCACCGCGCGGATCGAGGATCCGGGACGGGTGGCGCGCCAGAACCTGGTCGTTCCCCATCTGGTGGTGCGGTCCACGACCGGGCCCGCGCCGGAGTGACGCCGCCGCGGGAGGCTCGTCCGTTCTCTCCTGGCAAGGGGACGGTCAAGCCTCCCGCAAGCGGCGTGCCGCGGGCGCCGGACGGGGTGTTAATGGGGGCGACCGTTCGGCGGCCCGTGGCGCGCCGCAAGAGATCGATGTCACCGGGGGGCGGGGTCGTGCGTGATCCGGAGTTGGTGTCGTCCGCGCAGCGTGCGGCGAGCGAGCTGGAGCGTGCCTGGTCGGAGTGGCGGCACGCGCGGGGCCTCGCCGAGGAGCTGTCGGAGTCGGTGGCGAGTTACGTGGCGCACTCGATCGACCATCCCTGGGGACGCCCCCGTGTGGTCCTCGGCCTGGACACGGAGGAGGCGCGTGCCCTGGCCGCGCTGCTCGGCAAGGCGGAACCGGCGAGCTGACCGGTGCGCGTTTTGACGAATCCGTACCTGTATGCAGACTGTCAGGGTCCATAACGAACTCGTTACTGGGGGTCGGCCCATGGGATCGCACCGACACGGCATGGCCGCGGTCGCTCTGGCGCTGTGCCTGGGTGTGCTGGGGGCGTGCGGTGACGGTTCCGATCAGGGCAGTGGACCGGACCGTGGCGTTCAGCCGCCCACGTCCACGCGGACAGGCGAGACGCCGGACGGGCGGGGCCCGACCGGAGGGTCCGACGCGCTGCGGGGCAAGGTCATCGTGATCGATCCGGGGCACAACGGCGGCAACGCCCGGCACCCGGGGGAGATCAACCGGCTGGTCTTCGTGGGCAACGGGCGGAAGCCGTGCGACACCACGGGGACGTCCACCAACGACGGTTACAGCGAGCACGCCTTCACCTGGGACGTGTCGAAGCGCCTCGCCAAGTTGCTGAGGGAACGCGGCGCCGAGGTCAAGCTGACCCGCGAGAACGACACCAGCGTGGGGCCCTGCATCACCGAGCGGGCCGGTATCGCCAACCGGGCGAAGGCGGACGCGGCGATCTCCATCCACGGCGACGGGGCGCCGGCGTCCGGCCACGGGTTCCATGTCATCGAGCCGATCGGGGTGCGGGGGTTCAACACGCAGATCGTCGGGTCATCGCGCACCCTCGGTACGGCGATCCGGGACGCGTTCCATGGGGGCACCGGCCTGCCGTTCTCGACGTACCGGGGCACGCGGGGCATCGACCGCAGGGACGACCTGGGCGGGCTCAACCTGTCCAAGGTGCCGAAGGTGTTCATCGAGTGCGGCAACATGCGGAACTCGTCGGACGCGGCGAAGATGAGGAGCGCCGCCTTCCGGCAGCGGATGGCCGAGTCCCTGGCGAACGGCTTCGCCGCCTTCCTGGCGCGCTGAGCGGATGTCCGCTGATCTGCGTGCGCTCGGCCGGGCGTGGGAGCGTGCGGGCTACACGGTCCAGGGGGTCCGGGACCTGCTGGGCCCGGTCGCGGGCGGCGCGCTGGCGCGGGACGAGATCGTTCCGGCGCTGCGGGCGACCGGTGGGGGGTCGCCGCTGGAGGCGCTGGTCCGGTTGTTCTGGCTTCAGGTGCCCGTTCCCGCCGCGTCGCTGGGTTCCGGACGGTACGGCGCGGACGGGTTGATCGCCGCCGGGCTGGCCGAGCCGTCCGGTGGGGAGGTGCGGGCGCTGCTGCGCGTCGAGCCGCTGGAGGCGGTGGACGACCCGGCGGGTGGCCACGCCGGTTATGTCGTCTCGGATCTGAAGGTGCTGCCGGGAAGCGCCGCAGCCGTCCGGTCCGATCACGTGGTGGGCGCGGGCGGCGCGTCCGGCGGCCTGGCAAGGCTCGCTGTCCACAGCCCTGTGGATAACGCCCTTGATCTGGGTACGGGCTGCGGCGTTCAGGCGCTGTGGCTGGCCTCACGGGCGCGCCACGTCACCGCCACGGATGTGAACCCCCGGGCCTTGGCGATGGCGAGGATGAGCGCCGCCCTCTCCGGGGTGGAGGGGGTCGAGTTCCTTGAGGGCTCGCTTCTGGAGCCGGTCGCGGGACGCCGGTTCGACTTGATCGTCTCCAACCCGCCGTTCGTCATCGCCCCGCCGGAGGAGGGCACGCGGTACGTCTACCGCGAGTCGGGCTTACCGGGTGACGAGTTCTGCAGGCGCCTGGTCGCCGAGGCGCCCGGACTGCTGAACGAGGGCGGCCATTGCCGGTTCCTGGCCAATTGGTTGCAGGTCAAGGGCGTCCCCTGGGAGGAGCGGGTCGGCGCCTGGGTGGAGGAGTCCGGCTGTGATGCGTGGGTCGTCCAGCGGGATGCGCAAGACCCGGCGGAGTACGCGGAGCTGTGGCTGCGCGATTCCCGCGAGGCGGGGACGTCCCGGTACCGGGAGCGGTACGACGCCTGGCTCGACTACTTCGAGCGGCACGAGGTGACCGGAATCGGCTTCGGCTGGATCGTGCTGCGGCGTACCGGAGCGGACCGCCCGGTGATCCGGGTGGAGGAGATCCGGCACGCGGTCGATCAGCCGGTGGGCGCCTACGCCGACCGGATCCTGGACGGGTTCCGTGCCGCCCGCGAGTTTTCCACAGCCTGTGGAAAGGGTGTCGCGGAGGGCCTGCTGCTCCGTACCGTGGACGGCGTCGCGCAGGAGCAGATCGGACCACCGGGAGCGGAGGACCCGGAGCGGATCCTGCTCCGGCAGAGCGATCGGCTGCGCCGGGCGGCGGGCGTCGGCACGGTCGAGGCCGCCCTCGCCGGGGTGTGCGACGGGACGCTGCCGCTCGGCCCGCTGCTCGACGCCATCGCGCAGCTCCTGGCGCTCGAACCCGGTCAGGTACGGGCGCACGCCGAGGCGGTGCTGCCCGAGCTGATCGCCGACGGCTTCTTCGAGCTCGTCCCGGCCCGACCCACCTAGGGGCGGGCGGAGGACAGGTCGCGGAAGGCGCTGCCGTGGACGCGGCGGGACAGGTCCCGGTTGGTGCGGTGTGCCCAGAGCGGGCCGCCGTAGATCATGGCGGTGTACGCCTGGACGAGGGTCGCGCCCGCCCGGATGCGTTCCCAGACGTCGTCGGCGTTCTCGACGCCGCCGACCGAGATCAGCACGAGCCGGTCGCCGGTGCGGGCCCGGAGGCGGCGCAGGACCTCCAGGGAGCGTTCCTTCAGCGGCGCGCCGGACAGGCCGCCGGTCTCCTTCACCAGTTCGGCGGGGCTCGCCAGCCCCTCCCTGCCGACCGTGGTGTTGGTGGCGATGATCCCGTCCAGCCCGAGGTCGAGCGCGAGTTCGGCGACCGCGTCCACATCGGCGTCCGCCAGATCCGGAGCGATCTTGACGAGGAGGGGGACGCGGCGCTCGCGGCACGCCCGGTCGGCCGCCTCGCGGACCGCCGTGAGCAGGGGGCGCAGATGTTCGACCGCTTGCAGGTTCCGCAGGCCGGGGGTGTTGGGCGAGCTGACGTTGACGACCAGGTAGTCGGCGTACGGGGCGAGGCGTTCGGCGCTCGTGACGTAGTCGGCGGCGGCCTCGGCCTCCGGCACCGCCTTGGTCTTGCCGATGTTGACCCCGACGATCGTCCCGGGACGGCGCGCGGCGAGCCGCCGCCTGGCGGCCTCCGAGCCCTCGTTGTTGAATCCCATCCGGTTGATGACCGCCCTGTCACGGGGAAGGCGGAACAACCGCGGGCGGGGGTTGCCCGGCTGGGGCCGTCCGGTCACCGTCCCGATCTCGACGTGCCCGAACCCGAACGCGCCCAGCGCGTCGCACGCCACCGCGTCCTTGTCGAAGCCGGCCGCGAGCCCGAGCGGGCTGGGGAACTCCAGGCCCAGCGCGCGGACGGCGATCGCCGGGTCGCGCGGGGCCAGAAGGCGCCGCAGGAGCGCGGTCGCGCCGGGTATCGCCTGGATCGCCCGCAGCCCGCGCAGCGTCCAGTGGTGCGCGGTCTCGGCCGGAACCCGGGAGATGACCTGTGAGAACAGCAGCCCGTACATCGAGGTCGATTGTCCCAGGGCCGGTCCCGGCCGCACGGGGCGGGGTCAGCGGGCGGGTCAGCGCGCGGGGCGGCCGCGGAAGGCGCGGCGGAACTGGAGCCGGACGTCCCGCACGGTCTGCCGGATGGGCGACAGCACGCTCCTGCGCACCCACCGGGCCGGGTCGCGGACGGTCACCCGCCAGGTCGCGCGGATCACCTGCCCGGCCGGGACGAGCACGGTGTCCTTCACCACGCGGGCGGGCGCGACGACGAGGGTGCGCCACAGCCACCTCAGGCCGCGGGCGGTGAACCGCCACAGGGCGGCGATGGCCTGGCCGATGGGGCGGAGCAGGTAGCGGTACAGGGCCAGCGCCGGGATCACGAACAGGATCCGCGCGATCCACGAGAACAGCCGGCCGAGCATCCGCCAGGCCCAGAACAACGCCCCCAGGAAGATGCCCCAGACGGCCGAGACGCCGGTTCCCAGCAGTTGCAGGGCCCGGAGGAGGGCCGCGCCCGTGGCGCGTGCCAGCCGGGCCAGGAAGGCCAGCGGAGGGCGCAGCACGTACCGCCACAGCACGATCGCCGGTCGGACGATCAGGACGTCGCCCAGGAACCTCAGCGCGATGCCGACGCCCTTCAGCACCAGCCACAGCCCGGTGCCGATGCCCTTGAGCGCGATCCACAGCCCGAGGCCGATCTGCTTGAGGACCCACCCGATGCCCCGGCACAGGGCGGCGAGCGGGCGAACGAGAATCAGGTTCAGGATCGTGCCGATCTGCGTGCCGAGCCGGCGCAGGCCGGTGGCCAGACCGGAGACGATGGCGGCGAGGAGCCTGCCGATCGGCGCGAGGAACACCGCCGTGAACCAGGACGCGGCCCGTCCGATGCCCCGTCCCAGGAACCGCAGGCCGCCCCAGAGGGCGACGACGGCCAGCCAGCGGAGCGGCCCGTACACGAGGGCCGTCCAGAGCCAGGCCACGCCCGACCAGAGGGCGGCGGCGCCCATGCCGATCAACCGGACGATGGGATGCAGCAGGGTCAGGTAGGCGGCGCGCAGCATCCGCCCGATCCATCCGGGTGTCCGCTTCAGGCCACGCCCGGCCAGCGCCGCCAGATCGTAGACCAGGCGGAGGGGCAGGACGATCACCACGGCGATCACCCGTGCCGGGACGACGATCCACACCGGACCCGCCTGCGTGCCCAGAGGACGGCCGTGAGCGGCGGGCGGCTTGGTGAGGTCGATGGGAGGGAAGGCCGCGGCCGGGCCCCCGGGCACCCCGTCCTTCCGCGGCGGCCCTGAGTCCTTCTCCAGTGGCCCTGTGGTCACGACTGCGCTCCCGGGTGCGGTCCTGGCCCTGCCCTGGCCGGCATCAAGATCGGGCCGTATGTCCATTGTGGACGTCGATCGCGCTGCTGTCGTTCACCCCATCCGGCCCAGCGCGCGGAACGCCGGCGGAGCGCCGGACCGCCATGGCCGGTGGGACTCGTGGGGACGGTGTTGAACCCGTCCCGGTGCCGACCGCGTATTGCTCGTCGACCCGGGGGCCGGATCGGCTGATCGGCTGGAGGCGGAATGGGGATCTCGCGATGGGCGCCATGGACGGCGCCCGCGGTGGCCGTCCTGGCGGCCTCGGCGATCGTTCTCACGGCCTGCGGGTCCGAGGGGTCCGGCGGCAGGTTGAACGCCCGCGCCGGGACGAACCCGAGCGCGGCGCCGTCGCGGCCGCCCCTTCCGTCGCCGACCGCGGTGCCGACGGCGCTGGAGGTGGCGAGCGTCGGCGGGCTCGGCAGGGTGGTGACCGACCGGAAGGGACGCACCCTGTACCGGTTCGACAAGGACACGGCCCGGCCGCCCGCGTCCACCTGCGTGGACGCGTGCGCGAAGGCGTGGCCGCCGGTGCCGGCCGGGGACGGCGCCGTCCAGGTGAAGGGCGTGGACGAGGACCTGGTCGGCAAGGTGCGGCGCCCGGACGGGCAATGGCAGGTCACGCTCGCAGGCTGGCCGCTCTACACGTACGCCAAGGACCGGCAGCCCGGGGACGCCAAGGGGCAGGGCGTGGGCGGCGCGTGGTACGCGGCCCGGCCGGACGGCAAGAAGGCCGCGCCCCCGCCGCGGGAACGTCCCCAGCGGGAGGGCGGCGACCGCCGGGCCGGGTGGACGGTGGTCAAGGTGCGGCGCGATCCGCGGCTCGGCATGATCGTCACCGATGGCGCGGGACGCGTGATGTACCGGTTCGACCGGGACCGGCCACGCACCACCACCTGCTTCGGCGCCTGCGAGCGGGCCTGGCCGCCGGTGATCTTCACGACCTGGAGCAGGCTGCGCGTCGAAGGCGTGGATCGCCGTCTCGTGGGCTTCATCGAACGCAAGGACGACGGCCGGTGCCAGCTCACCATCGCGGGACGCCCGATGTACCACTTCGCCGGGGACGACCGCCCGGGTGACACCGAGGGGCAGGGCGTCGGGAACGTGTGGTGGGTCGTGTCGCCGCGCGGCGAGCGGGTCATCACGGGCACCGGCGGGCCGGATCATGGCGGAGGCAACGGCAGGGGCGGGAGGTACGGCTATTGATCTTCGTCCCGGGCCTTGACCATCCCCCGAACAGGGGTGATGGGAGGAATTCCGGGACGGGCGGGCGGTCTCCGGACGGGGTCCGGACGGCCCGCCGCACAGGCGAAGGCGTGGAGATTTCGCGGGTCGGTCGGGGTCCGCGGTCTCCACGCCTTCTTGCATGTCAGCTATGTCGGGAATGTAATGAAGTGCCAGAAGAGGTATGGAAGGGTGGGGCGACGGGGTATGCCGCGAGTGCGGGCCGCACCCCATGCCGACCCTATGCCACAAGATCACAATGTTTCGGAAGAGATTCCCGTTTCCATAGCGTTGCGTTTTTCTCACGATTTAGTCGGGTAGTAAACCGAGATCTCGACAGCTCCTAAGCCGGGTGTTTACGTGGGATCCGGTCCCGCCATGGAATGCGGCCCGGTGAAGCGCCCGCATGGTGGGAGCTTTCTGGAGGTCCGATGGCGGAGCGAAGCGGAACCCGGACCCGGTACGGCGGCGTTCGGGGCAGGGCCAGGAGCCTGCGAGCGGCCCTCGCGGTGGTGCTCCTGGGGGCGGGACTGGCCGCGTGCGGCGACGACGGCGGCCCGCCCGAGCTCACCTGGTACGTCAACCCCGACAACGGCGGCCAGATGAAAATCGCTCAACGTTGTAGTCAAGCTTCGGGCGGCCGTTACACCATCACCACCTCACTTCTCCCCAGCGATGCCACCGCCCAGCGTGAGCAGCTCATTCGCAGGCTGGCGGCCAAGGATTCCGGGATCGACCTGATGAGCCTGGACCCGGTCTTCGTCCCCGAGGCCGCCAACGCCGGGTTCCTGCGCCCGTTCACTCCCAGCGAGGCCGCGCCGCTCACCCAGGGCGTGTTCCCCGTGGCGGTGCAGAGTTCCACCTGGAAGGGGAAGCTCTACGCGGCGCCGATGTGGGCCAACACCCAGATCCTCTGGTATCGCAAGTCCGTCGCGAGACGCGCCGGGATCAACCCCAACGACCCCAACTTCACCTGGGACCAGATGATCGACGCGGCCACCCGTACCAACACCCTGGTCGGCGTCCAGGGCAACCGGTACGAGGGCTACGTGGTGTGGATCAACGCGCTGATCGCCTCGGCCGGCGGCCGCATGATCGGCCAGACCGAGCGGGGCTCCCGCGCCTCCATCGAGATCGACTCTCCGGCCGGGCGGGAGGCCGCGCGGATCATCGGCAAGCTCGCGCGGTCCGGCGTGGCGAGCCCGACCCTGGCCACCGACATCGAGGAGCAGTCCCGGGCCACGATCAACAGTCCGCGCGGCGGGTTCCTCCTCAACTGGGGCTATGTCTGGCAAGCGGAGCAGGGCGACGCGGAGGACGGCGCCATCGACCAGAACATCGTCAACGACCTCGGCTGGGCGCCCTATCCCAAGGTGACCCCGAACCGGCCGGCCAAACCGCCCTTCGGCGGCATCGAGATCGGGGTCAGCGCCTTCGGCAGGCATCAGGACGTCGCCGTGGAGGCGGTCCGGTGCATCACCTCACCCGCGAACATGAAGCAGTACATGCTCGACGAGGGCAACGTGGCGGCCCGTCCGGACATCTTCGATGATCCGGACATCCTCCAGCAGTTCCCGATGGCGCCGCTGCTCCGCGACTCGATCGTCGCCTCGTCGCCTCGTCCCAACACCCCCTACTACGCCGATCTGTCAGGGGCGGTACAGAACCGCTGGCACCCGCCTACCGAGGTGAACGAGAACACACCGGGCCGGACCAGCGTGTTCGTCCGTCAGGTCCTGCGCGACCAGGCGCTGCTCTGAGAGAGGGGCCTCGATGACTCTGGTGGAAAAGGCGCCGGCCGCCGACCGGGAGGCGCAGGCGGCGATCTCCGACCGCAGCCGCGCCGAGCGCAGGATGGGCCTGCTGCTCTCGGCGCCCGCGGTGATCGTGATGCTGCTGGTGACGGGGTATCCGCTGCTCAACGCGGTGTACCTGTCGCTGTTCAGCTACCGTCTCACCGCGCCCGAGGACAAGCGCTTCGTCTGGTTCTCCAACTACGTCACCGCGCTGACGGACGGGCTGTTCTGGCAGGTCGTGCTGACCACGTTCGTGATCACCGCGGTCACGGTCGCGGTGGAGCTGGTACTCGGCTTCATGCTGGCGACCGTGATGCACCGGGCGATCTTCGGCCGGCGCACCGTCCGCACCGGGATCCTGCTGCCCTACGGCATCGTCACGGTGATCTCGGCGTTCGCCTGGAAGTACGCCTTCGACCCGCAGTCGGGGTTCGTCAACCCGTGGTTCGGGCTCGGCGACTACGCCTGGTTCTCCCATCGCTGGTCGGCGATCTTCGTGATCATCCTGTCCGAGATCTGGAAGACGACCCCGTTCATCTCGCTGCTGCTGCTGGCCGGGCTGGCGCAGGTGCCGCGCGACCTCGGCGAGGCGGCCACGGTGGACGGCGCCACCGCCTGGCAGCGGCTGTGGCGGGTGACCATCCCGAACATGAAGGCGGCCATCCTGGTGGCGGTGCTGTTCCGCACCCTGGACGCCTGGCGGATCTTCGACAACCCGTTCATCATGACCTCCGGCCAGCAGGGCACGGAGGTGTTCTCGTTCCTCACCTACCGGCAGACGATCACCCGTACCGCCATCGGGCTGGGTGACGCGGTCGGGGTGCTGTTGTTCCTTTCGGTGGTGCTCATCGCAGCCGTGTTCATCAAGGGGTTCCGGGTGGACCTTTCCCAGGTACGAGGAGATCGCTGATGGAGTCGACCCGATCGAAATGGGGCTGGATCCTGGCCTCGCTGTTCATCCTGGTCTGGTCGGCCTTCCCCATCGTGTGGATCGTGATGCTGTCGTTCAAGGATCCCAGTGAGATCGGTAATATCAAGGGGTTCTTTCCCAAGCAGTGGACTTGGGAGAACTACTCCACGGTCTTCAGCACCGACCTGTTCACCGCGGCATTGATCAACTCGATCGGGATCTCGCTGATCGCCACGTTCATCGGGGTGGTGTTCGCGACGCTGGTCGCCTACGCCATCGCCCGGCTGGAGTTCCCGGGCAAGAAGACGATCCTGTCCTTCGCCCTGGCCATCGCGATGTTCCCGGTGGTGTCGCTGGTCGGGCCGCTGTTCGACCTGTGGCGCAACGTCGGCCTGTACGACACCTGGCCCGGCCTGATCATCCCGTACATCTCGTTCGCGCTGCCGCTGGCGATCTGGACGCTGTCGGCGTTCTTCCGCGAGATCCCCTGGGAGATGGAGCAGGCCGCGCAGGTCGACGGCGCCACCACCTGGCAGGCGTTCCGCAAGGTGATCGTGCCGCTGGCGGCGCCCGGGGTGTTCACCGCGGCGATCCTGGTGTTCTTCTTCTGCTGGAACGACTTCGTCTTCGGCATCTCGCTCACCTCCACCAACAGGGCCCGGCCGGTGCCCGCGGCGTTGGCCTTCTTCACCGGGGAGTCGTTCTTCCAGCAGCCCACCACCGCCATTTGTGCCGCCGCCGTGGTCGTCACGGTGCCCGTGGTGGCGATCGTCCTGCTGTTCCAGCGTCGGATCGTCGCCGGGCTGACGTCCGGCGCCGTCAAGGGATAGGGAGCGCCATGGCCGCCATCACCATGAAGAACATCGTCAAGAAGTACGGCGACGGGTTCCCGGCCGTGAACGACGTGTCCCTGGAGGTGCGGGACGGCGAGTTCATGATCCTGGTCGGGCCGTCCGGCTGCGGTAAGTCCACCCTGCTGCGGATGATCGTGGGCCTGGAGGACATCACCGCGGGCGAGATGCGGATCGGCGACAAGGTCGTCAACAGGGTCGCGCCCCGGGAGCGCAACCTGTCGATGGTGTTCCAGAACTACGCGCTGTACCCGCACCTCACCGTGTTCGAGAACATCGCCTTCCCGCTGCGCCTGGCCAAGACCCCCGAGGACGAGGTGCAGCGCCGGGTGAACGAGACCGCCGAGCTGCTGGAGCTGACCGAGCATCTGCAGCGCAAGCCGGCCAACCTGTCGGGCGGGCAGCGGCAGCGCGTCGCGATGGGCCGCGCGATCGTCAGGGACGCGCAGGCGTTCCTGTTCGACGAGCCGCTGTCCAACCTGGACGCCAAGCTGCGCGGCCAGATGCGCACCGAGATCTCCCGGTTGCAGCGGCGGCTCGGGGTGACCACGGTGTACGTCACGCACGACCAGACCGAGGCGATGACGCTCGGCGACCGGGTCGCGGTGCTGCGCAAGGGCGTCCTCCAGCAGGTCGGCAGCCCGCGCGAGCTGTACGAGGAGCCGGCCAACCTGTTCGTGGCCGGGTTCATCGGGTCGCCGTCGATGAACTTCCTGCCCGCGACGGCGGCGGATTCGCACGTGGACACGCCGCTGGGCCGTTTCGAGCTGGACGAGCGCAAGGCCGCCGCCATCGGCGACCGCGAGATCGTGCTGGTGGGCATCCGTCCCGAGCACTTCGAGGACGCCTCGCTGGTCTCCGACGAGAAGCGCTCCCGCGGCGCCACGGTGCGCGCGCACGTGGACGTCACCGAGTGGCTGGGCAACGAGCTGTACGCGTACGTCCCGTACGAGGCGCCGGACATCGTGTCGACCAAGCTGCGCGAGCTGTCCCGCGAGCTGGACAGCGACCAGCTCCGCACCCAGGCCGTGGTGGCGCTGGACGCCGGCAGCCTGATCACGGCGGGCGAGGACGCCGAGCTGTGGATCGACACCGGCAGGGCGCACATCTTCGACGCGGAGACCGGCGAGAACCTGACCCGGGACGAGGAGCGGGTGGCGAAGCTGAGCGAGCAGGCCGACAAGGCCCGCGAGGCGCAGCGCCGCGCCCAGAAGGAGCGCTCCGAGCGCGCCGCCGGTACGGGCGCCACGGCGGCGGCAGCCGCCTCCAAGGAGGCGGGATCCGGCGGGGGCGATGAGGGGAGCGGCGCGAGCGAGTAGCGACGCGATGCGCTTCCTTTTCGCGCCTCCGGCGGAGCCGGCGGCAGGGCTGCTCGACCTGCCCTGGCGCGAGCCGCTGGAGGCGTGGGACGACGACCGCCTGGTGGACATCCGCCAGCGCGGCCTGTCCCGGCACGTCGTGCGGTTCGTCGCCGAGTCCGGCCAGGTGTACGCGCTGAAGGAGCTGGACGGGCGGCTCGCCCGGCGCGAGTACCGGCTGCTGCGCAAGCTGAAGGAGCTGGCGCTGCCCGCCGTGGACGTGCTGGGAGTGGTCGTCGACCGCGGTGAGTGCGCCGACGCGGTCCTGGTGACCAAGTTCCTGGAGTTCTCCAGCTCCTACCGGGCCCTGTTCGCCAACCCGCGCGGCGGCCACCCCACCGACCGCCTGCTGGACGCCCTGGTGGAGCTGCTGGTCCGGCTGCATCTCGCGGGGTTCATGTGGGGCGACTGCTCGCTGTCGAACGCGCTGTTCCGGTTCGACGCGGGCGCGTTCGCCGCGTACCTGGTGGACGCGGAGACCGCCGAGCTGCACCCGTCCCTCACCGACGGGCAGCGCGGCTACGACGTGGAGCTGGCCAGGGAGCGGATCGCCGGGGAGCTGTTCGACCTGTACGCCGCGGGGACGCTGCCGCGCTCGGTCGATCCGGTCGGCGTCGCCGAGGACGTCGTCCGGCGGTACGAGGCGCTGTGGGACGAGCTGACCCGCGAGGAGATCCTGCATCCCGACGACCAGCGGTACCGGATCGCGGAGCGGCTGCGCCGCATCAACGAGCTGGGCTTCGACGTGGACGAGGTCGAGTTGGTGGACGCGGGCGAGGAGGGGTCGCGGCTGCGTGTGCGCACCTGCGTCGCCGAGCCCGGCCACCACCGGCAGCTTCTCTACACCCGTACCGCGCTCAGCACCCAGGAGAACCAGGCGCGCCGCCTGCTGAACGACATCGCGTCCTTCCGCGGGCACCTGGAGCAGAAGTTCGGGCGTCCCGTCCCGGAGGTGGTGGCGGCCAACAAGTGGCTCGCCGAGGTGTACGAGCCGGTCGTCGCGGCCATCCCGGAGGAGCTGCGCGACCGGCTGGACGAGGTGGAGGTCTTCCACGAGGTGCTGGAGCACCGCTGGTTCCTGTCGGAGCGCAAGGGCCGCGACGTCGGCACCACCGCCGCGGCCCGCGACTACTTCCGCAACGTCCTGCCCAAGGTGCCGGACGAGCTCACCTTGACCGCCAACAAGGCGTCCAAGCGCCGCCCGGCATCACGCGACTGAACTCTGGGGCCCGCGCGGGGGCGCGCCGCCGGTCAGTCGAGGGCGCTGCCCTTCTTCCACTTCTCATAGGAGAGCTGCCAGAACGACCAGCCGTTGTTCCACTCCAGCTTGCGCCTGGTGCCCTTGATGATGACGACATCGCCCGGCTGGGAGTTCTTGTAGAACCAGATGGCGTCGCGCGCGGGCTGCCGGACGCAGCCGTGGCTGCAGTTGGCGCGGCCCAGGCAGTACTCCTCGCCCGCGGTCTGGTGCAGGTACTCGCCGCTGTTGGAGATCCGCACCGCCCAGCCGATCAGCTCGTCGTAGTAGCCGGGGTCGCCCTTCTTGCGGCCCGGCGAGATCATCCGGGTCGGGTTGTTCTTCTCCATGGTCAGGTGCACGCCGCTGGTGGTCGTGTACTCCAGGGTGCTGCCGTTGCCGCCGCTGACCGGGATGGTGCGCTTCTTCTCGCCGTCGACCGTCACCACCGACCGGTGCTTCTTCAGGTCGACCTTGGTGATCCGGGCCGCGCCGATCTCGAAGGTGCGGGTGAAGTCGCTGGTGCCGTACACGTCCTTGGCGGCGCGCACGCCCGCGAGCCGCGCCTTCAGCGTCACCTTCTGGTGCGCGGCCCAGTACTCCTTGGTCCGGTACACGACCTGCCGGTCGCCGATCCAGCGCCAGGCGCCCTCGACCGGCTTCTCGGCCCTGACCTCCAGGGCCCGCTCGACCGCCGCCTTGTTGAACACCGCGCGGTCGAAATTGAGGATGATCGGCATCCCGACGCCGTAGGTGTCGCCCCGGTTGTTCTCCAGGATCCAGTCCAGCGAGACGTCGATGGTCTTCTTCGGCTTGAGCGTCCTGAACGAGCTGAACGCCTGCGACGCGGTGCCGATCGAGTTCTTCGCGACGGCGTTCACCGTGTAGGACGTGGACGGCCTGAGCGTCCACTTGGACCGCCATTGGGTGCGCTGGGCGTTGAATTCGCCCGGCACGTCCTTGCCCTTGGCCCGCACGGTGACCGATTGCAGCGTCCCCCCGGCGGCCGTCACCACGACGCCCTTGTCGGGACGTGCCTTCTTGGTGCCCTGCGCCGGCGTGATCGTCACCTTGGCCGCGGGAACCGTGGTCTCACCGCCCGCCGTGGTGCCCCGGTGCGTCTGGGTCTCGCATCCGGTCAGTGCCAGCCAGACACAGAGCATGAGCGCTCCGGCTCGCCAACGTCGCCTGCTTTCGCCGTCCATCAGCACCTGCGCCACGCCGAGCCGGCTCCCCTCACCCGTCACAAGAGGCCGTTATTTATTGATGTTGAAAAAATACCCTGCTATGGCCTCTCCGTCCCGGGGGATGGTGATTGCGATGTGAGAACGAAGAGTCACCGAGCGGGGAGGGGATGACGGGCATTCAGGCGTGGCGTCCTGCCCACGTCCAGGCGTAGGCGGGGTCTTCGCAGGCTTGGCCGCCCTCGCCCAGCTCCAGCGGGCGGAACGTGTCGACCATGACGGCCAGTTCGTCGAAGAACTCCACGCCGATGCTGCGCTCGTAGGCGAGCGGCTGCGGGCCGTGGGCGTACCCGCCGGGGTGGACGGAGACCGAGCCCTGGCCGATGCCCGATCCTCTGCGCGCCTCGTAGTTCCCGCCGCAGTAGAACATGATCTCGTCGGAGTCGACGTTGGAGTGGTAGTAGGGGACGGGGATCGACTGCGGGTGGTAGTCCACCTTGCGTGGCACGAAGTTGCAGACCACGAAGTTGTTGCCCTCGAACACCTGGTGGACGGGCGGCGGCTGGTGGACCCGGCCGGTGATCGGCTCGAAGTCGTGCACGTTGAAGGTGAAGGGGTACAGGCACCCGTCCCAGCCCACCACGTCGAAGGGGTGCTCGGCGTACACCATGCGGGTGCCGGCCAGGCCGCGCGAGGTGCGGTGCTTCACCAGCACTTCGACGTCCGTGCCCGTGGCCTGGAGGACGTCGGTCGGGCCGTGCAGGTCGCGTTCGCAGTAGGGGGCGTGCTCCAGGAACTGGCCGTAGCGCGACAGGTAGCGCTTGGGCGGGGCGATGTGCCCGGTCGCTTCGATGATGTAGGCGCGCAGCGGGCCCTCGCCCTTGGGCAGCCAGCGGTGGGTCGTGGACGTGGGAAGGATGACGTAGTCGCCCTGCCTGGCGTGCAGGGCGCCGAAGATGGTCTCGACGGTGGCCTCGCCGGACTCGATGTAGACGATCTCGTCGCCGGTGGCGTTGCGGTAGAGCGGGGAGTCGGCGGTGCAGACCGCGTACGACAGGCGCACGTCCGCGTTGCCCAGGATCAGCCGGCGGCCGGTGACCACGTCGGTGCTCGCCCAGGTGTCCTTGGGGAACAGCTCGTGCAGGCGCAGGTGGCGATGTCTGAGCGGGTGGTTGGGCGTGGTCGCCACGTCGGGGATCTCCCAGATGGTGGAGTCCACCAGCGCCGAGGGCACGCCGCGGTGGTACAGCAGCGAGGACGCCGACGAGAAGCCCTCCTCGCCCATCAGCTCCTCGCGGTAGAGGCGCCCCTCGCCGTCGCGGTGCGCGGTGTGGCGCTTGGGCGGCACGTCACCGACCCGGCGGTAGTACGCCATCGCTCCCCCTCCTCCGGCTCGTCCGAGGAATTAGTTCATGTATTAACCGTCTCTCCGGCGGGCGGCCCCGTCAATCCCCTACCCGTGCGGGGGCGAGATCACCTGCGCTCGCGCACGTCGAACTGGTCTCGGTTGGAGATCAGCTTGTCCAGCAGCATGATCAGGATGCGCTGCTCGGTCTCGGTGAGCACGCCCGTCCACTGGTGCTCGCGCTCGTTCTGCGCGCGGAAGACCTCCAGCATCGTGGCGTGCCCGCGGTCGGTGAGCGACAGCAGCACCGAGCGGCCGTCCCGCTCGCCGGGCGAGCGGGCCAGCAGGCCGTCCGCGACCAGCGACTTGGCCAGGTTGGAGACCGCGGCCCTGGTCATGCCCGCCAGCGTGGCCGCGCGCCGCGACTCCAGCGGGCCGGCCAGCCAGGTCACGAACAGCAGCCGGAACGCGGCCCACGACAGCCCGCGCGGCCGGTGCACCGACGCCTCCAGGTCATAGGTGACGATCATGGCCGCGCGGTTCAGGGTGAGCAGCACCTGGGTGGCGAGCCGGTGCCGGAAGCCGAACTCCTCGGAGAGCCGCCGGTCGGCCAGCTCCACGAACGACCAGAAGTCCACCGCGCCCTCGGCTGCCCGATCGTCCCCGGCCATGCCGTCACCCTAGCGGCGCGCACGGATAGTTCAACCGTGTACTAGTCCGGCGGTTCGGTGAAGGGGCGGGCCATCTCCTCGACGGTCTCGTCCAGCACCGCCAGGAGGGGGCTTGTGGGCTCCTCCTCGGTCCAGACCTGTGCCGCGATCCGCATCGCGGTGAGGAAGGCGCCCGCGAGGACGCGGGGACGGCGGCTTCCGGGCGGCAGGCCGTCGCGGTCGCGGATGAGGCCGGCCAGGCGGCGCTCGTACCCCGCGTAGTGGGTGAGCTGCCGTTCCAGGACGGAGGGATGTTTGCGGGCGAGGCGGGACTGGGCGACCCACTGGGGGTCGGGCTCGCCGATCTCCTCGTACACGCCGTGGGCCGCCCGGTGGAGCGCGGTCCACGAGGGCTCGCCGGGCGGACGGGCGGCGAACGCCTCCAGCAGCCGGTTCATACGCCGTTCGTCGCCGTAGAGGAGGGCGTCCTCCTTGCCCGCGAAGTAGTTGGAGAAGGTCCGCCGGGAGACCCCGGCGGCGTCGGCGATGGCCTCGACGGTGACGTTGTCCAGGCCGCGCTCCACGGCCAGGCGCATCGCGGCCTCGTGCAGCGCCTGGCGCGTCGCCTCCTTCTTGCGCTCCCGGAGCCCGGCAGGGGTGCCCATGGTGTGCAGCCTATCCAGCGGGTCGGCTGCCCACTGAGAAACTTTGCCCATTGGGAATTTTCCCTCGGCGCGGGGCATTCTGTGTATGTCGCACAGATGCATGCGCACCGAACCGACTCATGTTCGACCGCCTGAGGAGGCACTGCTTGAGCGCGCAGACCGAACCCGCGCCAATGACGCGGCGACAGACCCTGGAGGCGCTCAGCGGCCTCCTGCTGGTGCTGTTCGTGGCCATGTTGAGCGCGACCGTCGTCGCCACGGCGCTACCGCAGATCATCGGCGCGCTCAAGGGCACCCAGTCGCAGTACACCTGGGTCGTCACCGCGGCCCTGCTCACCTCCACCGTCAGCACCCCGATCTGGGGCAAGCTGGCCGACCTCTACGACAAGAAGAAGCTGCTCCAGGCCGCCATCGTGATCTTCACGACGGCCTCGCTGGTGTCCGGTTTCGCGCACAACACCGAGACGCTGATCGGGGCCAGGGCCGTGCAGGGCCTCGGCATGGGCGCCCTGCAGATCCTCGTCCAGATCGTGCTGGCCAGCATGATCAGCCCGCGCGAGCGCGGCAGGTACTACGGCTACCTGGGCGCCGTCATGGCCGTGGCCACGGTGGGCGGCCCGCTGCTCGGCGGCGTCATCGTCGACTCCGCGCTCGGCTGGCGCTGGTGCTTCTTCATCGCCGTGCCGTTCTCCGTGGCGGCGTTCCTGCTGCTGCAGAAGACCCTCAAGCTGCCGCACGTGCGGCGTGAGGACGTCTCGATCGACTACTGGGGCGCCGTGCTCATCGCCACCGGGGTCAGCCTGCTGCTCCTGTGGATCACCTTCGTCGACGGCTCGTTCCCCTGGGTCTCCTGGCAGACCGCGGCGATGGTCGTCCCCGGCCTGCTGATCATCGCGCTGGCGGTGCTGGTGGAGTCGCGGGTGCGCGAGCCCATCGTCCCGCTGGACGTCATCGCCCGCCGCAACACCGCGCTCGCGATCGTGGCGAGCCTGTCGGTCGGCATGGCGATGTTCGGCGGCGCGGTGTTCCTCGGCCAGTACTTCCAGATCGGCCGCGGCTACAGCCCGACCGAGGCGGGCCTGCTCACCTTCCCGATGATGCTGGGCGTCCTGGGCGGCTCCACCGTCATCGGCCGGCTGACCAGCAAGACGGCCCGGCCCAAGCCGTTCATCGTGTTCGGCACCGTCGTGCTGACCGGCGGGTTCGCCATGATGGCCACCATCGACCACACCACCCCGCTGTGGTTCCTGACGCTGGCGATGCTGCTGATCGGGCTGGGCGTCGGCTCGTCCATGCAGAACCTGGTCCTGGTCGTGCAGAACTCGGTGGCGCTGCGCGAGGTCGGCGCGGCCAGCGGCGCGGTCACCTTCTTCCGCTCCCTCGGCGGCACGATCGGCGTCTCGGTGCTGGGCGCGGTGCTGGCCAACCACGTCGCGACCAACATCGCGCAGGGCCTGGCCAAGCTCGGCGTCAGCGGGAACGGCGGCGGAGCCGGGGCCGACCTGGACATCCAGTCCCTGCCCGCCCCCATCCAAGCGGTCGTGCGCGCGGCCTACGGCGACGCCACCGGCCACATCTTCCTGATCTCCATCGCGATCGCGGCCGTCGGCATCGTCGCGGCGCTGGCCCTCAAGCCGGTCGTCCTGCGGGACGCGCTCGACCTGCCCGGCGAGAAGGCGCCGGACGGCGACCTGCCCGAGGTGACGGCCGAGCCCGCGCGCTGACCTCCCGGCGGCGCTAGCCGCTCCTGCGAGGGCGGAGCTCCACCTCGAACCAGAGGCGGGTCTCGGTCTCCGAACGCTCCAGCGCCCAGTCGGCGGCCAGGGCGCCGATGACCGTCAGGCCGCGCCCGTGGTCGGTGCGCCGCCGTCCCGGCTCGGCCGGGGCGGCGGCCGGGCCCTCGTCGCGGACCTCCACCCGCAGCCGCCGTCCGTTCGTCGCGACCGTGACCCCGATCGGGCCCGAGCCGTGCAGGACGGCGTTGGCGAGGGCCTCGGAGGTCATCAGCTCGATGTCGTCCAGCAGCTCCGGGTCGCCGACGAGCGCGGCGGCCCGCTCGCGCACCGCCCCGCGCACCGCCTGGCCCCGCCGCCTGTCGTCGCGGCCTCCGGACACCCGCAAAGGGTCGCCGAGCCGCTCCATCGCGGCCGTCATGGCCGCACCGCCATGACTGGCCGAACTCCGCACCCGGTCACGAGATCACCACGATCCTGCTCGTCGATCGTTCGTGTGACTACGCCTCCAGCGGCCGGTCGCCCGAACGGCGCGCGGTGCCCGGGTCCCGCTCTCCTTGGCGGGCACCACCGTACCCCCGCCCCCGGGGCCCTTACATGGAGCAATGCGCAAACTTCATCGATCGCTTCGCAGACCGTGCGTCCTTTCGCGGTGAGCGTGGCGAAATATCCCTTTCGCTGGTGCGCGGCTCAGCGGAGCAGCCGGGCCAGCTCGATCCGGGAACGCAACCCGAGGCGGGTGAAGATGTTGCGCAGATGGCCGTCCACCGTACGCGGGCTGATCACCAGCCGGGCGGCGATCTCCCGGTTGGTGGCGCCGGCGGCGACCAGCCGGGCGATCTGGAGCTGCTGAGCGGTCAGCGCGTCCAGCGGTCCCCGGCCCGCGCCGCCCCCGGCGGGCGCGGGGCCGTTCAGGGTCTCCCCGGCGGCGCGCAGCTCGGCGCGGGCACGGGCGGCCCAGGGCTCCGCCCCCGCCTGCTGGAAGATCTGCGCGGCGTTGCGCAGGTGCGGGCGGGCGTCCCGGGGACGCCGGTCGCGCCGCAGCCGGTGCCCGTACAGGAGCGCGGTACGGGCCAGCTCGAACGCCGAGTCGCCGTCCTCGTGCAGGCGCAGTGCCTCCTCGTAGTGGTGGTGCGCGGTCTCCTCGTCCGTGGCAAGGAGCGCCCGGCAGCGTTCGGCCAGTGCGGCGCGCGCCGGGCCGCGCCCGTACCCGGCCCACCGCTCGAACGCGGCGAACGCGCGCCGCGCCGGTTCGCGCTCGCCCATCCGCACGCACGCCTCGACCAGATGCGGAATGGCCAGCAGCCGCAGCACCGGGTGCCCCGACCCCGACCCGGCGGGCTGCCGGAGCCGGGCGGCGGCGTCCTCGGCGCGGTCGTCGGCCAGGTCGAGGCAGGCCAGCGCCCAGGGCTCGAACGAGGTGGCGCGGATCAGCTCGCGCCGCCCGCCCTCCTCGGCCAGCCCGTCCAGACAGGAGAGCGCGGTCGCCCTGTCGCCGCGGAACGCGGCCAGGAGCGCCAGGACGGCGCGCTGCTCGATCAGCTGGTTGCGCTGCCCCGCCGCCATGGACAGCCGCAGCCCCTCGCGGGCGGTGGACTCGGCGGCCGGGTACCGCCCGAGATACATCTCGCAGTGCGCCAGCAGCGTCATCGCGCGGGGCAGGCCGACCGCGCCGCCGTCGTTGCGCGCCGCCGCCACGGCCCTGGCGGCCAGGTCCCGGGCCCGCCGGTCGTCGCCGATCACCACCGCGGCGGCGCACGCCCACGTCCGCAGGTCGGTGCGGTGCAGGCCGGCGGAGTCGATGGTCTCGACCAGCTTCAGGACGCGGCGGAGCCGCCGCACCGCCTCGCCGCGCCGGTTCACCCCCGCCGCCGCCATTCCCGCGAAGTAGTCGTGGATCAGCTCGACGACGGGTGACGGCGTGGCCCCGTCCGGGAGCGGACGGGTCGTCAGCGTCAGCGCCTGCGTCACGATGGCGCCGTAGTAGTGGTGGTCGCCGGTGGCGTCGGCGGCGGCCGAGGCGCGCAGCAGGGCGTCCAGCGCGGGCGCCGGGTCGGCCGGGGACGCCTCGGCGAGGCGTTCGGCGGCCTCCCGCAGGATCCACTGCGCCATCACCGGCAGCCCGTCGCAGAACTCGATGTCGCCGTGCAGCAGATCGGTGCGTCCCGCCAGAGCCGGGCTGGTGTCGGAGGTGAGCGGACGCACCCGCCTGAGCAGGACGCGCGCACGCCGTCCCCGCCCCGCGGCCCACGCCTCGTGCGCCGCCGCAAGGTAGCGTTCCGCGCGCACCTCCGGGCGGGTGGACAGGGAAGCGGCGCGTTCCCAGAGGCGGGACGCGTCCGCGTGCATGCCCGTGCTCCGCGACGTCTCGGCCGCGCACGCCAGGTCGTCGGCCAGCGCGTCGTCGGGCTCGTCCGCGGGCGCCGCCCGGTGCCAGCTCCGGCGGGGAGCGTGCCATTCGCCCTCGAGCGCGCGGGCGAGCAGGTCGTGGACGGCGCGCCGCTCGGCCGGTGAGGCGTCCGCGTACAGGCAGGACCGGACGAGCGCGCTCGGCATGTCCACCCGCCCCCCGTCGATCTCGACCAGCCCGGAGGCGCGCGCCCATTCCAGCTCGCGCGGGTCGATGCCGTCCAGGGCGGCGGCGCGCGACAGCGTCGTCAGTTCGAGCCGGTCGTCGGCGGCGGCCAGCAGCACCAGCCGCCGGGCCCCGGTGGTCAGCCGCAGATAGCGCCGCCGGTAGTGGGCACGCAGCGCGCTTCCCTGCGGCAGCGAGCGCGGCGGCGGCGCCGTGCCGGACAGTTGCTCGGGGGTCAGCGCGCCGGCCAGTTCGGCCAGCGCGAGCGGATTGCCCCCGGACGGCTCGGCGACCTCGGAGGCCGCCTCCTCGTCCAGGGCCCCGCACGTGAGGTCCTGGAGCACGCGGACGCTCGCGGCCTCGTCCAGCGGTTCCAGCGCCAGCCGTGGGATGTCGTCCAGGCACTCGGCCACCGCCGACCCGGGCGGGCCGGGACGGGCGGCGAACAGGACGGCCACCGGGACGTCCGCCAGCCGCCGCGCCGCGAACGCCAGCGCCTCCAGCGAGACGCGATCCAGGCGGTGCGCGTCGTCGATCCAGCACAGCACCGGCCGCTCGGCGGCGGACTCGGCCAGCAGCGAGCACACCTCCGCGTACAGGGCGAGGGGAGGGACGCCGCCCTGCCGCACGCTGGGGAACCGTTCCATGAGGTCGGCGATCGGGCGCAGCACGCGGTGCAGTCCCGCGTACGGGACCGCGCTTTCCTGCCGGACGCCGCGTGCGCGCAGGACCAGGAAGCTTGTCCCCGCCTTCCGGACGGCGGTGCCGAGCAGGGCGCTCTTGCCCGTTCCCGGGCCGCCGATGACGGTGAGCGCACCGCCGTGGCCGTCACGGGCGCGGCCCAGCAGCCCGTCGAGCCTGGCCAGCTCCCGGTCGCGTCCGCGGAGCGGGCGCGCCGGGCCGCCGCCGTCCAGCGCGGTGCCGGCGGCGGCCACGGTCGGCCTGTCGTGTGGAGCCGTGTCGTGTCGGGTGGTGTCGTGCCGGAGTGGGTCGTGTCGGTTGGTGTCGTGTGGGGTGGTGTCCAGGAGGCCCGTCGGGGTGGCGCCCGGGATGTGCTCCCGGGCGGACGGGCTTACGGATCCCACGTCGCGCCCTCCGTTTCGTGTGACTCCTCCTCGGCGGCGTTCCCCGGATCAGCCCTGCGGCGGGTCGTAGCCCTTGGCCAGCTCCGACTCCCTCGCCTCCTCGACGAGGCTGGTGCCGCCCCGGGCCGCCTTGTCCGGCCGGACGACGTAGCTCGCCCGGGACGCGGGACGGGTGAACTGGGTGAAGTCCATGGGGGTGCCGCCCGTGCCGATGTCGAACTTGGCGTTGGAGCGGTGCGCGTTGACGATCCCGTCGCGGGTCAGGTCCTTGTTGGCGCACGCCTTCTTGAGCGCCTCGCCCACGATGGCGGCCGTGGCGTAGCCGGAGTACACGGCCGAGTCCAGGGGCTGCCCCTTGTAGGCCATCTGGTATTCGCCCGCCAGCTTCTCCATCGCCGGGTTCCGCAGGCTGAAGGGCGGCGCCGCCGTCATGATGAAGTACGACTTCTCCATGATCGGGCCGACCGGGGTCGCCAGCAGCTGCTGGGCGAACGCGGAGTTGCTCGCCACGAACGGGACGTTCAGCCCGGTCGCGGCGGCCACGCCGACCACGGAGGCGGCCTGCCGCGGGCTCACGCTCACCAGGATCGCCTTGACCCCGGCCTTCTTGAAGGCCCCGACCTGCGCGGTCATGTCCGCGTCCGTGGCCTTGACCTGCTGCTCGACCAGGCTCAGCCCGGCCTTGCCCGCGGCGTAGCGGGACCCGGCGACCGCGCTCTGCCCGTAGTCGCCCTCCAGGATCAGATGACCGATCTTGTCGCCCTTCTCGATGCCCTTGGTCCGGGTGAGGAAGTCGACGCCGTTGACCATGTCCAGGTCGTAGGTGGTGCTGGTGATCTGGATGTACTTGCTGCCCAGCAGCGTGTGGGCCCACGCCTGCGGGATGGTGAGCATGTGGTCCCGCTCGATGCGCGACTTCAGCGCGATGGTGATCGGGGAGCCGATGACCTGCGGGATCGCGGCCGACTGCGGGCCGACCTCGCTGTAGGCGGCCAGCGCCTTCTGCGGGTCGTAGCCGTGGTCGCGCACCTTGAAGTCGATTTTGCGGTCGCACACGCCCCCGGCGGCGTTCAGCTGGTCGTAGTACAGCTTCTGCGCCTGGGTGACGCCCTTGCCCAGCGCGGCGTAGGGGCCGGTCAGGTCGGTCAGCGCGGACAGGGTGATCTTGTCGGCGGTGACGCCGGGGCCCGTCTTGACCTCGCCGGACCCGCCGCCCCCGGTCGCCTTGCCGCTGCATCCCGCGGCACCGGCCGCGAGGGCCAGCGACAGCGCCGCGGCGGTGGCGGCGGTGATACGCCGCCGGTACGTCGGTTGCTTCATACGGTTCGCTCCTCGGTTTCTTGGCCGGCATGGCCGATGGCGGGCGGGGCTTCGGCGGCCCCGCCGCGCCCGAGCGGGTCGGCGCGGCGGGGTGACGGGAGGGCCGGCCTGCGCCGGGCGCGGGCGGCCAGGCCGAGCAGCCCGCCGGGCAGGAACAGCAGGACGGCGATGAACGCGGCCCCGTACAGCAGCCTGGCCGCCTCGGCGGGGGCCAGGCCGGACGCGGCGCCCGGCTCGGCGACCAGGGGGATCGCGTCGCCGTAGCGGGTCAGCAGGGACGGCAGCATCGACACGAAGACCGCGCCGAGCACCGCGCCGGCCACCGAGCCGAGCCCGCCGATGACGATCATGGCGAGGTAGTCGAGCGCCAGCGCGAGCCCGAAGTAGTCGGGGACGGTGCGCTGGAACACCAGCGCCAGCAGCACCCCGGCCACGCCCGCGTACATCGACGACAGCGCGAAGGCGGCGGCCCGGTACCGGGCGACCGGCACGCCCAGCGCCCCGGCGGCGATCTCGTGGTCGCGGATGGTGTTGAGCGCCCGTCCCGGACGGGAGCGCAGCACGCCGCGGGCGAACCAGGCCGCGGCCACCAGCAGGGCGAGGCCGAGGTACCAGAGCCGTTCGAGCCCGCCGAACGGGACGCCGAGGATCACCGCGGGCTGCGGCACGTCGGTGAGGCTCAGCCCGAACAGCTCCATCGGCGGGACCGCGCGCCCGTTGACGCCGCCGGTCAGCGGCTCGGCGCGGAACAGGACGTGCTGGCCGGCGAACACCAGCGCGAGCGTGGCGACGCCGAGCGAGGCGCCCTTGAGGCGTCCCGCCAGCGGCGCGCACAGCCCGCCGGCGAGCCCGGCGATGCCGACGGCGGCGACCGCCGCGACCGGCGTGGGCAGCGCGAGGCCGGTCAGTTCGTGCCCCGAGGCCGTCTCCGGCTCGGCGGCCAGCCAGACGTAGGAGTACGCGCCGACGGCGAGGAAGAACGCGTGGCCGAGGGACAGCTGCCCGGCCGCGCCGGTGAGCAGGTTCAGGCCGATGGCGCCGATCGCGGCCGACATCGCGAACAGTCCCGCCTGGAGCCAGAACGACCCCGCGTAGAAGGGCAGCGCCAGCATGACGGCCAGGCCGGCGGCGGGCGGCAGGAGGCGCGGCAGGCGCTCAGACACGGCCGACCTCCCGCGTCCCGAACAGCCCGGCGGGACGGGCCAGCAGCACCACGGCCATCAGCAGGTACGGGGCGACCTCGGCGAACCCGCCGCCCAGCAGGGAGAAGTCGTTCTGGTAGCCGACCACCGCGGACTCGGTGACGCCGATCAGCAGCCCGCCGACCAGCGCGCCGGTCGTGGAGTCCACGCCGCCGATCACCGCCGCGGGCAGGGCCTTGAGCGCGGCGAACGAGGTGGTGCGATCGAGCCCGGGGGTGGGGAACACGCACAGGAACAGCGCGGCCAGCGCGGCGAACGCCCCGGCCACCGCCCAGGCCCCGGCGGACACGCGCCCGAGCCTGACGCCCATCAGCGCCGCGGTCTCCCTGCGTTCCGCGGTGGCCCGCATCGCGATGCCCCACGAGGTGTACTTGAACGCCAGCAGGAACGCGGTGATCGCCGCGACGGCGACGAGGATGGCCGCGATCCTGGTCTGCGCGATCGTCACGTCGCCGAGCCGCACCACCCGGTCGCCCCAGGGGTCGCCCAGCGGCATGACCTCGGTGCCGATCCGCCGGGTCAGCTCGACGGTGAGGACGATGTCCACGCCGATGGTGACGATGCTGAGCGTCGAGTGCCCGCCCGCCGCGCTCGCCTTGAGCCGGCGCAGCACCACCAGCTCCACCAGCGCGGCCAGCGCCGCGGTGGTGACGACGCCGAGCAGCACCGCCGCGGCGAAGCCGACCTCGTCGTGCAGCTCGGCGATCACGTAGCCCCCGGCGAGCAGCAACGACGGATGGGCGAAGTTGATCACCTCGGTGGCCTTGTAGATGATCACGAATCCCAGCGCGATGAGCGCGTAGACCGCCCCGCTGGACAGCCCGTTGACCAGGACCTCGGCGAACGCGCTCATGGGGTGGCCTCACCTTCGCGGCGGATGTGGGACGTGCCGAGGTAGGCGCGGATCACCTCGGGGTCCCGCTGGATGCGGGCCGGCGGGCCCGTGGCGATGCGCTTGCCGAAGTCCAGGACGGTGACCTCGTCGGCCAGCCGCGCGACCATGTCCATGTCGTGCTCGACCAGCAGGATCGACAGCCCGAGCCCGGCGCGGATCCGGCGCAGCGTGGCCGCCATCGCGCGCCGCTCGGACCCGTTCATCCCCGCGACCGGCTCGTCCAGCAGCAGGATCCGCGGCTCCAGGCACAGCGCGCGGGCCAGCTCGACCCGCTTCTGCACGCCGTACGGGAGCAGCCCCGCCGGGACGGGCAGATGGTCGGCGATCCCGACGAACTCGGCGATCTCCTGGACCCGCTCGCGGTGCCGGCGTTCCTCGCGGCGCCCACGGGGCAGCCGCAGCCCGGCCGACACGAAGCCGGTCCTGGTGAGCCGGTGGCGGCCCAGCATCAGGTTGTCGGCGGTGCTGAGCCGTCCCGACAGCGCGATGTTCTGGAACGTGCGGGCCACGCCGAGCGCGGCGATCCGGTGCGGGCTGAGCGACGTCAGCTCGACGTCGCCGAGCCGCACGCTGCCGGACGTGGCCCGGTACAGCCCGGAGAGCACGTTGAAGCACGTCGACTTGCCGGCCCCGTTCGGCCCGATCAGCGCGTGCAGGGATCCGGGCGGGACGGTGAAGCTCACCTCGTCCAGCGCGGTCAGCCCGGCGAACCGGACGGTGAGCGCGGACACGACCAGCTCGGGCGCGTCCGAGGGCGGCGGCGCGGGCGCGGCGCCGCCGGGCCGGGCGGTGGCCGTGGTCATCCCGACCACCTCGTGAGCGTCTTCACCGGGCCCTCCGCCGAAAGGTCGGGCTCGTCGTCCGCGTCGCCGGTGATGCCCAGGTACCGGTCCCTGACCTCGGGGGACGCGGCCAGCTCCCGCGCCGATCCCTCCAGCGCGACGGCGCCGACCTCCAGCACGTAGGCGTACGAGGCCAGCTCCAGGGCCAGCGCCGCGTTCTGCTCGATCAGCAGCACCGCGATGCCCTCGCCGTTGATCGCGCTGATCGTCTCGGCGATCCGGCCGATCATGATGGGGGCCAGGCCCAGCGACGGCTCGTCCAGCAGGAGCAGCCGCGGCCCGGCCATCAGCGCGCGGCCGATGGCGAGCATCTGCTGCTCGCCGCCCGACAGCAGCCCGGCGCGCTGCCTCTCGCGCTCGGCCAGCACAGGGAACAGCCGGAGCACCCGGTCCCTGGCGGCCGCGACCGCCGCGCGGTCGCGGACGCCCAGAGCGCCCGCCCGCAGGTTCTCGGCGACCGTCATGCGCGCGAACACGTCCCGTCCCTCGGGGATCTGCACCACGCCCTGCCGGACGATCTGGTCGGGACGGCGGCCGCGCAACGACGTCCCCGCCGCCGCGATCCCTCCCTCGCGCACCACGCCGCCGTGGAACGGCAGCACCCCGGAGATGGCCCGCAGCAGCGTCGACTTGCCCGCCCCGTTGCCGCCCAGCACGGCGACGAACCCGCCCTCGGGCACGAGGAGCGAGACGTCCCGCAGCGCGCGGACGGGGCCGTAGTCGACGGTGAGTCCGGTCACCGCCAATGCCGGCGGGCTCATCCCGGTGTCCCCCCGCTTCGCGGTCGCTGAGCGCGCACCTGGCCTCCTTCGTGGGTCCGATCCCGGTGGTCGGGGGTTGAACATCAGCACGCCCCGGAGAGGCCGGTCCAGAGCGCGGTTCGGATTGAGGGAGGCGAAGCAACCGCCGCGGGCCCGCGTTGTGAGCCGTCACAGTCCGCGGGCGGCGGGCCTCCCTGTGTCTGGTCACACCCGCGGACCGATGGCACCATGGCGCCACCCCCGGAGGGGAGGGAGACATGGCGATCAGCGCGACGCAGGCGGAGCACGGCAGTGCGGCGATCATGCGGAAGGCGGTGCGGCGGCTGTCGGACCGGCTGCCGGACCTGGCCGACCGGCTGGTCGCCGAGATCCTGCGCGGCGAGGAGTGGGAACGCCCGCCCGGCCTGCGCGACGACCTCTGGCAGGTGTGCCATGTCGGGTTGGGGCACGGGCTGGAGGCCATCCTCGAACCCGGCCGCGGCCGTACCGACCTGGAGTGGGCCGAGCGCCTCGGACGGCGCCGCGCCGAGCAGGGCCAGCCGTTGGACCAGCTCCTGCGCTCGTACCGGCTGGCGGGGATGGTGTTCTGGGAGGCCGTCGTCGAGGCGGTCAGCCAGGACGCGCCCGAGCAGGTGCCGATGCTGGTCCGGCACGCCACCCGCACCTGGTACACGATCGACGAGCAGTCCAGCGCCGCCGCTGCCGCCTACCACCGCACCGAGTACGACCTGCTGCGCCGCAGCGAGGAGCGGATCCATGCGGTCGTGGACGCGCTGCTGGAGGGGCACGGCTCCGACGGCTCGCTCATCGCCACCGCCGACGAGGTGCTGGGGCTGCCCGAGCAGGGCCGGTACGCGGTCGTCGCGGTCGGCCAGACGGAGATGCCCGACCGGCCCGGCGGCGAGGACGGCCCGGTGACCTCCGGCGGGATGCGGTTCATCTGGCGGATGCGCGCCGACGCCCAGGTCGCCCTGGTCGCGCTCGGCACCGCGAGCCTGGACGAGCTGGTCGAGGCGCTGCGCCCGCGTCTGCGCGCGCACGCCGGGGTCAGCCCGGTCGTGACCACGCTGGCCGAACTGGGCACCGCGCGGTGGCTCGCCGAGCTGGCGCGGCGTACCTGCTGGGGCGGCGAGCCGGAGATCGCGCCGCTGGACCGGCGGCTGCCCGCGGCGCTGGTGGTCTCCCAGCCCCGGCTGGCGAGCCGGCTGGGCCGCACCGTCCTCGGCCCGCTGTACGAGATCGACCCGGCCTACCGTGACGTTCTGCTGTCCACCCTCACGACCTGGCTGGAGTGCGACGGCTCGGCGTCCCGCGCGGCGGCCAAGCTGTACTGCCACCACAACACGGTGCTGAACCGGCTGCGCCGCATCGAGCAGCTCACCGGCAGGCTGCTGGCGCGTCCCGGCGACCTGACGGAGATGGTGCTGGCGCTGGCCGCGGTCCGGCTGCTGGACCCGCCGTAGCGGGACGCGCGGTTCAGCCGCCGATCCGGCGGGACAGCGCGGCGAGGAAGATCTCGATGATCCGGTCGGGGGACTCCGCGACGTACACCGCGCCCGGCACCACTCCCGCGATGCGCCGCAGCTCGCGGGTGTCCACGCCCCGGCCCACCCCGACCATGATGATCTGCACCGGCCGGCCGGGGTCGGTGATCGCCCGCAGGCGGGACAGCGTGCGCGCCGGCGTCGGCCCGCCCGGGTCGTCGTTGCCCTTGCCGTCGGTGAACAGCAGCACCGTGTTGATGAACTCCGGCTTGTAGCTCAGCGTCATCTCCCGGTACGCCGCCGTCAGCGTCTCGAACAGCCCGGTGTCCCCGGTGACCTTGGGACGGATGGCGCCCAGGCTGGACAGCACCTTCTGGCGGCGGGTCGCCGAACCGATCCGCTCGCCGAGCGGACCGACCGGGACGAGCTGTATCCAGTCCCGGTTCCCGCGCAGCCTGGTGGAGAACGCCCACACGCCCAGCTCGGTGTCGTCGGACATCATGCTGAGCCCGGTCTGCGCGGTCCGCGCCGTGGCCTGGAGCCGGGTCGTGCCCGGGGCGATCGGCTCGGCCATCGTCCCGGAGATGTCCAGCAGGGTCAGCAGGCGGATGCCCAGCGCGAGCCTCGACCAGGACTGCATGACGTGCCGCACCCTGGCCGGGCGCGGGGCGGGCAGCTCCCGCGTACGGGCGGGGTTCACCCCCGACGCCGCGGTGAACGTGGCCGGGGCCGTCCCGTCCGGGGCGCGGTAGCCGAGCGCGCGCAGCTCGTCCCGGGTGGCGCGGGCGCCCATGGCGCGCTCCAGGAGCCGCGCCGCGTTCCGGCGGGCCGGGTCGATGGCCGTGATCGTGTACGGGTGGTCGAGGGACAGCGTCCCCTCCCGCGGGTGGACGGCGACGGCGGGCTCGGCGGGACGGGTCCGGTTGAACGCCCACACGTCCCGCTCGGAGGCCAGGGCGATCGGCCGCCGACCCGTCCTCATCGGCCGGAACCGCGCGAACTCGGCCCGCACGGTCGGCACGGTGCTCTCCCGGACGGTACGCGCGACCCCCGCGAAGATCGCGTTCTGGTTCGGGTCGCCGGCCAGGAGGGCGTCGGTGAGGACGAGCGCGTGCATCCCGGCGGCGTTACGGGCCGGGTCGGGTACCAGCAGCCGCGCCGCGCCGGGCGGGATCACCGCGTTCCCGGGGGCCGCGCCGCCCGTCGTGGCCCCGGCCGCCCGCAGCAGGTCGTTCCACGACGGGTTCCCCCGGGACCTGAGGGTGGTGGCCAGGGAGCGGGGGAGCGCCACGACGACCGGGCTCCGGGCGACGGACGTGCGGGTCGGCAGGACGTTCCGGTCCTTCGTGCCCGCCATCGCGACCCAGAGGGAGGAGTCGGGGATCCACACGTCGGGCCTGCGCTCCGCCCGTCCCGGGACGGTCCCGGCCAGCAGCGCGGCGACCTCCGCGGGGTCGGCCGTGCGCACGGTCGCGCGTGTGCATCGTGCCTGCCCGCTTGTGGCGAGGCGGTCGGCCGCGTTCTTCATCGCGGGCTCGATGCCGGGCGCCACGGCGACGTCCAGCGTGATCGTCCCGGCGCCGGCGCATGCGCCGTCGGCGACCACGAAGGCGTAGAGGCTGACGCCGAGCAGGACGACGAGCGCGACCGCGCCCGCCAGCGGGCCGACCATGATGCCGCGTCGCGGGCGCGCGATCCGGGCCGGGCGGGTCTCGGGCCGGTGCGGGGCCTCGTGCTCACCGGTGTCGTCGGGCGTGCCGCCGCCGAAGTACTTGGCGGGATCGCGCGGATCGCGGCCTCCGGATCCGCCTGGGGGGAGAGGTCCGCTCACCGCCGCCCTCGCTTCCGGTCGAGTCCGGTCGAGACCGAACCAGGACTATTTTCGCCCGGATAGTTGAATTCTCTCCCTTGATAAGCGAAAAAGGCGTTTCGTAGGAAGTTTCCGGGTGTTTGTTAATCCGCGGTCAGGCGGAACAGCCAGGTCAGCGCCTCGTCCGCGCTGGTCACCATGGGTGCGTCGGGCGCGGGAGGCCGGTCCACCATGACCACGGGGACGCGCAGCCTGCGCGCGGCGACCAGCTTGGCGGCCGTAGCCTCTCCACCGCTGTCCTTGGTGACGAGCACGTCGACGCGGTGCTCACGCATCAAGGCGACCTCACCGTCCACGGTGAACGGGCCGCGTCCCAGCACGACCTGCGCGCGCGGCGGCATCGGCGGGGCCGGGGGCTCGACCGACCGCACCAGGTACCAGCGTTCGCGGTCGTGCGCGAACGCGGCCAGCCCCATGCGTCCCGTGGTGAGGAAGACACGGTCGCCGGGCAGCCGCCGCGCCGCCTCCTCCAAAGACGGGACGCGGCGCCAGTCGTCCCCCGGCCCTTCGGCCCAGCCGGGGCGGCGCAGCACCAGCAGCGGCACCCCCGTCCGCCGCGAAGCCGCCACGGCCGACCGGGTGATCCTCGCCGCGAACGGGTGCGTGGCGTCCACCACCGCGTCGATCCGCTCCGCCTCCAGCCAGGCCGCCAGCCCGTCCGCGCCGCCGAACCCGCCGATCCGCGTGGGAACGGGCGCCGGAGCGGGCTGGGCGACCCGTCCCGCCAGCGAGCCGACCACGTCGTACTCCGGCCGTCCGGCCAGCTCACCGGCCAGCCGCCGAGCCTCGGCGGTCCCGCCGAGCAGCAACACCCGCACGGGGTGCATGGTAGGGCCGTGAGCTCTCTGCGGTACGGATGGACGACGGGCGCGTGCGCGACGGCGGCGACCAAGGCCGCCTATACCGCGCTGCTGACCGGAGAGTTTCCCGACCCGGTCGAGATCACCCTGCCCGGCGGGCGGCGCCCGGCCTTCGCGCTGGCGGCCGAGGAGCTGAGCGACGGCGCCGCCATGGCGGGGATCGTCAAGGACGCGGGCGACGACCCGGACGTCACGCATGGCGCGCTGGTCCGCTCCACCGTGCGGCTGGGCGCTCCGGGCACGGGCGTGGTGTTCCGCGCCGGGGCGGGCGTCGGCACGGTCACCAAGCCGGGGCTGCCGCTGGAGGTCGGGGAGCCCGCGATCAACCCGGTGCCGCGCCGGATGATGCGGGAGGTCCTGGACGGCGCCGACGCGATCGTGGAGATCTCGGTCGACGGCGGCGAGGAACTGGCCCGCCACACATGGAACCCGCGGCTCGGCATCCTCGGCGGCCTGTCGATCCTGGGGACGACCGGCATCGTCGTCCCGTACTCGTGCTCGGCCTGGATCGACAGCATCCGGCGCGGGGTGGACGTTGCGCGCGCCGCCGGGCGCACCCATGTCGCGGGGGCGACGGGAAGCACGTCCGAACGGGTCGTCGCCGACCTGCACGGCCTGCCCGAGGACGCGCTGCTGGACATGGGCGACTTCGCCGGAGCGGTCCTCAAGTACCTGCGGCGCCACCCGGTGCCGAGGCTCACCATCGCCGGTGGCATCGGCAAGCTCGCCAAGCTGGCCGCGGGCCATCTGGACCTGCACTCCAAGCGCTCGGAGGTGGACTTCGGCCTGCTGGCGGGACTGGTGCAGGAGAACCCGGAGGTCGCCGAACGGGTAAGGGGCGCAGGCACGGCCTTGGAGGCGCTGCGGATCTGCGCGGACGCCGGCTTGCCGCTGGGCGACCTCGTCGCCGCCCGCGCCCGCGAGGTGGCGTTGGACGTCCTGCGCGGCGCCCCGGTCGAGGTCGACATCGTGGTCATCGACCGGGCCGGGACGATCGTCGGCCGGGCCCCCTGACCGCCGTCCACTGGAGGACGGGAAGCCGGGGACGCCAGGCGGTGAGACCGCCGAGCGGGACGGCGTGCTCGACGGCGATCCGGGTCAGGTCGCCGCCGAAGCGCTCGCGGGCCGCCAGGACCGCGCGCTCGCCCTCGACGGTGACCGTGTTGACGACGAGGCGGCCGGACGGGCGCAGCGCGTTCCAGCAGGTCTCGATCAGACCGGGAACGGTCGCGCCCCCGCCGATGAAGATCGCGTCAGGGGTGTCGAGGCCGGCGAGCGCGCCCGGGGCCTCGCCGGTGACCACTTGGAGGCCCGGGACGCCGAGGGCGGCGGCGTTGGCGGCGGCGCGGGCCGCGCGATCGGCCCGGCTCTCGATGGCGACCGCACGGCAGGACGGGGCCGCGCGCATCCACTCGATCGCGACGCTGCCCGCACCGGCGCCCACGTCCCAAAGGAGTTCCCCGGGGGCGGGCGCGAGGCGCGCCAGCGTGACCGCGCGCACCTCGCGCTTGGTGAGCTGGCCGTCGTGGTCGTACGCGTCGTCCGGCAGCCCCGGGACGGCCTGGTCGTGTGCGGTCATCGCGTCCTTTCGTCGGCGGGCAAGTGAACGGGCATGCGGCGGGCGGCAAATCTTACGAGGTTCGTACGGGTCGCGTTTCGCGAGCGTTCGCGCACATCAGGTGACCTACGGTCGTCGCATGCGAGTGCTGCTCACAGGCGCGGCCGGGTTCATCGGCTCGCACATCGCCGAGGCCCTGACGGCCTCCGGGCACGAGGTGCGCGGGTTCGATCTGCGGCCGGGGGCGGAGGTCGGGGATGTTCGTGACCACGATGCCGTGGCGCGTTGCCTGCGGGGCGTGGACGCGGTCTGCCACCAGGCCGCGATGGTCGGTCTCGGTGTGGACGTCTTCGACCTCCCTGCGTACGCGGCGGTGAATGTGGGCGGCACCGCCGTCCTCTTGGCGGAGATGGCACGGGCCGGGGTGCGAAGGCTGGTGCTGGCCTCGTCGATGGTGGTGTACGGGGAAGGCGCCTACACCTGCCCTCACCATGGGGACGTCCGGCCCGGTCCGCGTGCGGAGAGCGACCTTCGGGCGGGGCGCTTCGAGCCCGCTTGCCCTGTATGCGGCGACCCTTTGGAGCCGGGTGTGGTGCCTGAGGAGACCGTCCTGGATCCACGGAACGTGTACGCGGACACCAAGGTGGCGCAGGAACATCTGGCCGCGTCCTGGGCACGCATGACCGGGGGCACCGTTGTGGCCCTGCGCTACCACAACGTGTACGGGCCGCGGATGCCCTTGGACACGCCGTACGCAGGGGTGGCCGCGCTGTTCCGGTCACGGCTGGAGCGGGGCGAGGCGCCGCTGGTGTACGAGGACGGGCGGCAACTGCGGGATTTCGTCCACGTGCGCGATGTGGCGCGCGCGAACGTGCTTGCCCTGGAGCATTCCGAGTCTCCGGGGTCGCGCGCCCACAACGGGGGGCTGCGCGCTTACAACGTCGCCAGTGGCACGCCTCGTTCCATAGCGGAGATGGCGAACGCGCTGGCCGACGTGTACGGCGGCCCGGCCCCGCAGGTGACCGGTGGCTACCGGCTGGGCGACGTCCGGCACATCGTGGCGAGCCCTGAGCGGGCGCGGCGCGAACTCGGGTACGTGGCCGCGGTGCCGTTCACCGAGGGGATGGCCGAGTTCGCCATGGTGGGAGCAGGCCGATGAGTCCTACGGCCGATGTCATCCTTCCTTGCCTGAACGAGGCGGAAGCCCTGCCCTGGGTGCTGTCGCGCATGCCCGAGGGCTTTCGTCCCATCGTGGTCGACAACGCCTCCACCGATGGCTCGGCGGGCGTCGCGCTACGCCACGGCGCGCATGTCGTGGACGCACCCAACCGTGGGTTCGGCGCCGCCTGCCATGCCGGGCTGCTGGCGGCCGAAGCGGACGTCGTGTGCGTGATGGACGCCGACGCCTCGCTCGACCCGGCGGAGCTGCCTCGGCTCGTGGAGGCGCTGGGCGATGCGGGGGCCGCCTTGGTGCTCGGTCGGCGGCGCCCAACGGGACGCGGGGCCTGGCCACTGCATGCCCGCGCTGGCAACGCCGTTCTGGCCCGTTCCCTCAACAGGCGAGCCGGGACCGCCTTGCACGACCTCGGCCCCATGCGAGCGGTCCACAGAAAGGACCTGCTCGCCTTAGACCTGACCGACCGCCGCTTCGGTTACCCCCTGGAGATGGTGATGAGAGCGGTGGACGCGGGCTGGCGCATCACCGAGATCGACGTCGCGTACCGTCCCCGCCAAGGTCGCTCCAAGGTGACCGGCACGGTAGGCGGAACCCTACGGGCGGTGCGCGACATGCGCCGCGTGCTGGCCGGAGTGGCGCGGTGACGGCCGATCTGCTCGTGATAGCGAAGGAGCCCGTCCCCGGACGGGTGAAGACACGACTGACGCCCCCGTACACACCCGAACAGGCCGCGGCGCTGGCGGAGGCGTCCCTGGAGGACACGCTCAGCGTGGTCGCCCGCACCCACGCCTGTGCACGCACCCTCGTCCTGCGGGGCCGTCCCGGTCCTTGGCTGCCGCCCGGCATTCGCGTGATCCCTCAGCGCGGGGACGGCTTGGACGAGCGGCTCGCGTACGCCTACGACGACGCCTACGACGGGCGTCCCCTCGTCCTGATCGGCATGGACACCCCTCAGGTCACCACGGGCCTGCTGGAGCGCGCGGCGGCGGCCCTGCGCACGCGCGACGCGGTCTTCGGCCCGGCGGCCGACGGCGGCTTCTGGCTGCTCGGCCTCGCACGCCCGAACGCGGGGCTGCTGCGCGGGGTCCCGATGTCGCGTCCCGACACCGGGCGGGTCCAGCTCGCCCGGCTCCGCGCGGCGGGCCTGGACGTCGCCCCGCTGCCGCCGCTGACCGATGTGGACACCGCCGCCGATGCCGCGGAGGTCGCGGCCCTGGCACCGCACGGGCGCTTCGCCGCCGCCTTCCGGACCGTCACGCCGCCGGTGGCCGCCTTCACGGGGACCGCCACCGGAGGAACGGCGTGATCGGGAGGACGGTGTGATCGGCGAGCTGTACGAGCGGGCGCTGGAGGGCCGCGACGGCGTCGAGGTCGAGTTCGAGGACGGGACGGGCCACCGCGACCCTCTCCCCGTCCAGGAGTGGATGGCGCTGCGTCCAGGCGACCAGGGCCTGCTCGAACGCTGCTCCGGCCCCACGCTGGACGTCGGCTCCGGCCCGGGGCGGCTCACCGTCGCGCTGACCGAACGAGGGCTGCTCGCCCTCGGCATCGACATCGCGCCGTACGCGGTCGCCCTGACGGTGGCGGCGGGCGGTCCGGCGCTGTGCCGGGACGTGTTCGGCAACGTCCCCGGGGCCGGGATCTGGACGACGCTGCTGCTGGCCGACGGCAACATCGGGATCGGCGGCGACCCGCGCACACTGCTGGAGCGGGCGCTCGGCCTGCTGGCGCCCGGAGGCCGTGTCCTGGCGGAGGTGATGCCGCCGGGGATCCGGACGTACACCGGCCGGGTGCGGCTCCGTAACGGACGTGTGGTCGGGGACTGGTTCCCGTGGGCGTGGGTGTCCGCCGACGACATCGCCGGCCTGGCGGGCGAGTGCGGGGCCGCCGTCACCGAAGTCTGGGAGGAGGCGGGCCGGTGGTTCGTCGCCTTGAACAGATGAGTGTCGTCCAGCGGGCGGGGGCCGTCCAGCGGGCGGGGGTTGTCCGTTTCAGCAGCCGCCTGCATGACGAGCGGGTGGCGTCCTGGCTGGGGATCTGGCTGGGCGTCTCCTTCACCATCGCCTTCGTCACGGGGCTGATCAGCCACTTCATGCAGCATCCGCCCGGCTGGCTGATGTGGCCGTCGCGTCCGGTGAACCTTTACCGGGTCACGCAGGGACTGCACGTCATCGGGGGATTGGCCACCATCCCCCTGCTGCTGGCCAAGCTGTGGACGGTCTATCCCAAGCTGTTGCAGAGGCCGCCCATTCGTTCCGTAGGGCATGCGCTGGAGCGCGCGTTCATCTTCCTCCTCGTGGGGGCGTCCCTGTTCCAGGTCGTCACCGGGGTACTGAACATCGCCTACTGGTACGCCTTTCCCTTCTTCTTCACGACGGCCCACTACTGGACGGCGTACATCCTCATCGGGGCGCTCCTCATCCATGTGGCCAACCAATGGGCCACGACGCGCCACACGGTGATGAAGCGTCCAGAGGACGGCCTCAACCGGCGCGCGTTCCTGGCGACCGTAGCCGCCGCCGGGGGAGCCATCACGGTCACCACGGTCGGCGAGGCGTTCCCGCCACTCGCCCAACTGGCGGTGCTCGCTCCAAGGCGGCCCGGCGTCGGCCCACAAGGACTACCGGTCAACCGGTCCGCCTTCGCGGCAGGAGTGACCCAGGCGAACGCGAACGACCCGGCCTGGCGGCTACGGGTCACCGGACGCGTCCAACGCGAACTGTCGCTGTCCCTGAGTGACCTGCGTGCGCTCCCGTCCCGCTCGGTACGGCTGCCCATTGCGTGCGTCGAAGGCTGGAGCGCGGGGGCGACCTGGGGAGGCGTGCGGCTCCGCGACCTCCTTCACCTGGCCGGTGTGGATCCGGACGCCCGCGTACAGCTCGTGTCGATGGAGGTGGCCGGGCTCTACAAGACCTCCTGGGTCAGCCCGCGCCACTGGCACGACCCCCTCACGCTTCTCGCGCTGGACGTGAACGGGAGGCCCCTGGACCTCGACCACGGGTTCCCGTGCAGGCTCATCGCGCCCAACCGTCCTGGCGTGAACCAGACCAAGTGGGTGCACCGGATGGTGGTCGCATGAGGGCGCGCCTCGCCGCCTACGCGGCCGGGGTCGCGTTCATCGTGCTCGGCGTGTGGGGCATCGTCACCGGGTCCGACACCAACCCGCCGGGGTGGGCGGTGTGGTTCGCGGGAGCCGCGGTCGCCCATGACGGTGTCCTCGCCCCGTGCGTGCTCCTCGTGGAGGCGCTCACCACTCGTCTGCCTGCGTCCTACCGGAGGCGCGTACAGCACACGCTTCTGGTGGCGGGCACGGTGTCGCTTATGGCGCTGCCGTTCGTCCTCGGGTACGGGCGGCGCGCCGACAACCCGTCCATACTTCCGCTCCCCTACGGCAGGAACCTCCTCATCGTCCTCGCGGCCATCGCTGTGATCGCTCTGCTCTGGGGCTTCTTCAGGAAGCGTTCGGATGAGCCTGATTGACCTGGAGCGACCGCAGGCTCCTCCACGCAGTTCGCAGGCCCGTTCAGGGTGGGTCGCGGTCGGTCTCTGGGCGCTGCTGATCGCAGGCGCGTTCATCACGGGTGAGGCGCTACGGCGTGCGGGCCTGGCCACCGAAGACGACCTGCCCCCGCTTCACGCGGAGCCACACCTGCTCACCTGGCAGATACTTCCCGCCGTCTGCGTGGCCGCCGTCTCCGTCGCGCTTCTTCCGTGGCTCGCCCAACGCCTCTCTTGGCGGATGCTGCTGCCGGTGTCGTGGATCGCGGCCATCGCCTGGACGGTCGTCCTCTCCCTTAGCGACGGCCTAGACGCGCTGCACCGGCCCTTGGACGCGCCCACCGAATACCCGGCCGCACTGGACGACGTACGGGCCGACCCCCTCGGATGGGTGCGTACCTTCACCGAGCGGTTGGGCGGTTACACCACCCACGTACGAGGGCATCCGCCGCTTCCGACTCTGGTGCTCTGGGCACTGGAGGAGACCGGGTTGCGCGGCACCGGCTGGTCGGCCGCCCTCATCATCGCGGTGGGGACGTCCGCCGTCATCGCCATCGCCATCACCGTCCGATGTGTGGCGGACGAGACGACCGCCCGGCGGGCGCTGCCCTTTCTGGTACTGGCCCCGCTCACACTCTGGATCGCGACGTCCATGGACGCTTTCTTCCTGGGCGTGGGCGCCTGGGCGACCGCTCTCATCGCGGTGGCGGCCACGCGAGCCAGTGCGTTCGCATCCGCAGGCGGGGGTCTGCTCTTGGGAACGCTGCCGTACCTCAGCTACGGCCTGCTTCCCCTCTTCGCACTGCCGCTTGCGGTGGTGGTCCTGGCCCGCCCTCACCGTCGGCTGCTCGCGATCGTGGTGTGCTGCGCGGCGGTCGTCCCGTTGGCCTTCACCCTCGCCGGCTTCTGGTGGCCGGACGGAGTGGCGGCGACCCACGAGACGTATCTCATCAGCAGGGGTTCCGCGCAACGCTCCTACGCCTACTTCATCATCGCGAACGTCGCCGTGCTGGGGCTGTTGGTAGGACCGGCGACGGCCCACGCCCTGCCCTCGGTGCTCGCTGGCCGCCGTCCGCTGGCCTTGCTGGTCGGCGCCGCCCTGGTCGGTGTGGCCGCCTTGGACGTCTCGGGCGTGACCAGAGGGGAGGTCGAGCGTATTTGGGTCCCGTACGCGGCCTGGGTGGTCCTGGCGGCGGCGCACCACAGGCCCCCGGCGCGCGCGTGGCTGTCGGCGCAAGCGGTCCTGGCCGTGGGCGTGCAGATGCTCGTCCAGTCCCATTGGTAGGCTTGGCCAAGCGCTTGGTTGACCGAGAGGGGCGAGGATGCGCGGATTCCGGTTCGGCGCGGTGGTCCGGCTGGCGGGCACGCGGAAGGCATGGATCGACAAGGCGCGGCGGCTCGAGGACACGGGCTTCGACGTGATGCTCGTCCCCGACCACATCGTCGGCCCGAGGTTCGGGCCGCTCACCGCCATGATGGCCGCGGCCGACGCCACCACACGGCTGCGCGTCGGCACGATGGTGTTGGCCAACGACTTCCGGCACCCCGTCCTCCTGGCCAAGGAGACCGCGACCCTGGACGTCCTCTCGGACGGACGGCTGGAACTGGGCATCGGCACCGGCTGGCTCGGCAAGGACTACAACGCCGCCGGACTCACCCTGGACGAACCCCGCGTCCGCTTGCGCCGCCTACGCGAAGGGCTCGCCGTCCTCAAGGGGGCGTGGTCGGGCGGTCCCTTCTCTTACGAAGGGGAGCACTACCACGTCCGCGACCTGGAGCAGGACCCGCGACCGGCGCAGCGCCCGCACCCGCCGATCCTCATCGGCGGCGGAGGCCCCGCCATGCTGCGCCTGGCCGCGGCCGAGGCGGACATCGTCAACCTCACCATGCGCACGCTCCCGGACGGCAGCGGCCCCGACCCCTCGGACGGCGGCGCCGCGTCCTTCATCCGGAAGATCGAACTGCTCCGGGAGGCCGCCGGGCCGCGCTTCGAGCAGATCGAGATCGGCACCAGCGTGATGCAGATCGGGGAGGGCGCCGCGCAGGCCGCCTGGAGCGCCGCCGACACCTCCCAGCAGGGCGGCACCCCCCAGGTCCTTACGGGCAGCGTCACCGACATGGCCGACAAGCTCCGGCACTGGCGCGACGAATACGGGATGTCCTACTTCGTCCTTCATCACGAGACCGACCTGAACGCCTTCTCCCCGGTCGTCGCGAAACTGGCCGGATCCTAGGCGGGCGGCCCCTACAGCAGCAGACCCATGTAGTACTCGTCGACCTGCTCGCCGTCCACCTGAAGGGACCCGCGGCGCAACCCCTCGACCTGGAACCCACAGCGCGTGTAGAGCGCAAGCGCCGCACGGTTGTGCGTCATCACGGTGAGTTCGAGCCGCCGCAGGCCCCGCTGACGGGCCTGCCGCACGGTGGCGTCGAGCAGAGCGCGTCCCACGCCCCGTCCGGTGTGGGACGCGCGGACGCCCACCACGAGCTGCCCGCAGTGCCGGGCGCGCGCATAGGGCAGCACCGAGACGTGCACATAGCCGACCAGCCGGCCGCCTTCCTCCGCGACCACCTGGAACGACCGGCTTGGCAGTTCGTCGTGCCGTTCGCGCTCACCGGGCTCCAGCATCATGAACCGCGACTCCCGGTCCAGCGCCGAGCGCAGATCGAACAGCGACGCGTCATCGTCCGCGTCGGCCAACCGGATGCGAAGCCCTTCCAAGGTCCCGTCGCTGTTGGTCATGGTCCCCTGACGGAGTGGTCGGCGGCCGCCTGCCAGCGCCCTTCGAGATGACGTCGGACGAGACCGGCGTGCGACAACGGCCTGGACACATCCGCCACATCGTCATTGGTGCCGTAGTCGAGCAGCACGACGTCCCGTTGCGCGGCGAGCCGCCGTAACTCGTCTACCAGGTCGGCCGCCGGATTCTCCAGTACCCACCGGTACGAGGGCAGGTAGATCTCCCTGCGCGCCCGCTCGTACGGCAGCAACACCTCCCCGGTGAGCCCGGCGCGGTGCCCGCGCACGGGACCGTACTTGCGGACCGTGCGCTTGAGCCCCCGCATCGACGCTACCTCCAGCTTGGCCGGGTCCACGTCGTGGCCCTGGAAGACCTTGAGCGCCTGCCAGATGCCCTCCACCGACTGGGCCGTCACCCCAGGACTGAACGGCACCGGTATTCCCCCATGGGGGTAGAACGGGCTGAGCCGTACCCAGGGCGCCTCGGCGCGCGACGTGACGTCCAGGATCAGCGCGCCCGGGTACGCCGCCTCCACCGAGGCCCGAGCCCGCCGCCGGTTCGCCACATGGATCGCCATGGCAGCCCCCTCGTCTCGTTCGGACGCAGTCTGCCGCACGCCTCCGACAATCCACGGCTTCGCCGGTCAGGCGCCCGGAACGGCGAGGTCGAGGGCACGAAGCCGGTCGGGATCCGAAAGGATGTCGATCTCGACGATCCGTCCGCCCACGATCGTGAACGCCAGAACGGCCTCGGGCTGCCCGTCCTCCAGGCTCACCAACCCGGCCGCGCCGTTCACCAGCGCGGGCACCGTGGTACGCGAACGGGCGAGACGCTGGAACGCGAGCGCGTTCTCGGCCACCGCACGGGCGCCGCGCCGCATGGTGACGCCGATGCCCGCCAAAGCACCCGTGTCCGCGCGCAACACCACGTCCGGATCGAGCACGGTGAGCAGCGCCTCGAAGTCGGCGCTCCGCGAGGCGGCCAGGAAGGCGTCCACGACCTCACGCTGGCGGCTCAGGTCGGCGTCCGGCGTCGGAGCCGTTCCGCGCACCCTCTGACGGGCGCGGCTGGCCAGCTTCCTGGCCGCCACCGGGGTCCGTCCCACGATCGGGGCGATCTCCTCGAACGACATCCCGAACATGTCATGCAGCACGAACGCGAGCCGTTCGGCCGGGGTCAGCGTCTCCAGGACGACCAGCAACGCCAGCCCAAGCGAATCCGCGGTCAACGCCTCATGCTCTGGGTCGCTCCTATCCACCGGGCTCACGATCGGGTCCGGCAGGTGCCCGTCCAAGGGGTACTCACGGCGGGACTTACGAGAACGCAGCATGTCCAACGAGACGCGGCCGACCACCGTGGTCAACCAGCCGCCCAGGTTCTCCACCTCACCGGTGTCGGTGCGGCTCAACCGGATCCAGGCTTCCTGCACCGCGTCCTCCGCTTCACTGAGCGAGCCGAGCATGCGGTACGCCACCGCCTTCAGGCGGCCGCGGTGCTCCTCGAAGCGGTCGGCCAGGAACTCGCGCTCGTCCATAGGTCACATCCTCGGTTCTTGTTCCGTCGATGCAATGACGGATCAACCGCGGCCTTTTGTGACACCCGCTCGTCCTCACAAGGCCGCCTACCTGCGATAGGAGAGCAGTCACCGTGACTGACACGCTCGACATGGGCCCGATGTACGCGTACCACGGAGCGCTGCGGCGCGACCTGGAGCACCTGGCCAAGGTCACCGCCAGGACGGACGACGACCCCCGCCGCGTCCTGGCCACCGCCGTCGGCTGGGAACTGTTCAAGAAGGCCCTGCACGTCCACCACACGGCCGAGGACGAGGCGCTCTGGCCGCCGCTGCGCGAGGCCGTCGCCGGCCGTTCAGACGACCTGTCCCTCTTGAAGGCCATGGAGGACGAGCACGCCGCCATCGACCCCATCATCGAGTCGATCGACACCACACTGGCCGACCGCGAGGCGGCCCCCGACCGCCTAGGCGAGCTGACCGACAGCCTCACCACCGCCCTCACCGCGCACCTGAAGCACGAGGAGGACGAGGTGCTGCCGCTGATCCAGGCGACCCTGGACCTCCAGCAGTGGCGGCACTTCGGCGAGCACAGCGGCCGCCTCGTCGGCCCGGACGCGTCACGGATCATCCCCTGGATGCTGGACGGCGCGGACGACCACATCGTCGCCACGATGCTGGCACCGCTGCCCGAACCCGTACGCGCCGCGTACCAGAACGAGTGGGTGCCCGCGTACAAGGCCCTGAACCTTTGGAACTCATCGCCCAGGGTCTGACACAACGTCTCCCCCGCCCACCTGGGCGGGGGAGACCCCCTACAACAGGCCGCGGACGAAGGCCGCCTGGCCAAGGTGCTGAAGGTCGTCCGAGATCACACTGACCAACCGCACCCCCAGGGTGACGGGCGGATCCCACGAACGATCCACGACCCGCCCAAGGTCCTCGTCGGTCAGTCCACGCACGAACGCCACCGTCTGCTCGTAGACGGCGTTGTGGTAACCGGACAACAGCTCGAACGAGTCGACCTGGACCGCCGCCACCTGTTCGTCGTTGTGCCCCCAACCCGTCTGCGTGTCGTCGAAGGGAAGCCCGAATCGTTCAGTCCATCCCTCGGACGTCCACAACTGCTCCCTGTTCGCGACCTCCGCGACATGGTCGTCCTGGATCCGCGTCAGGTGCCACACAATCCAAGCGATCGAGTTCGCCCGGCCCTCGATCCTGTACGCCAACTGCTCGGGCGTAAGACCCTCGACAACCCGCCACACGCCGTCCTGAACCCGGCCGAAGGCATCGACAAGCAACTCCGCACTGGTCACGCCCGGCACGCTACCCGCCCCACAACCTCCCAAGCCCGCCAGAGGCGTAGACCCCCTATCGTCTGGCAGCAATCCCTCCAGGCAGCCCCAGGTCAAGGCCAGAGATTCGATGCCGCCATAGCTCCGCGAGGCAGATTGGCACCTATCGCCAGGAGCCGGATCGGGTACGGCACCGTGCGGAAGGGAACCACAGTTTCATCACCAACCAAAGCTTGCGGGAGCGAAGTGCTAAGAGCAACATAAGCGATCAATTACGGGTGCGGATACTCGGCCATTGGGAGGCACTGTCCCAAAGCCCGTGATGGCCATCCTAAAAAGGGCGCCACGCTGTCGGATTGGTAATAGCATTAATTTGTCCGTCAGGGCCTGCATTTCGCAACGGATAATCGCGCGAACGAGTGCTCCAAGCTCCGGAGGGCTCAGGGAACCGCGGGGTTCCGAATAGCACTCATTTAACCGGGTCGGAGACGCTCATCCACGTCCAGCCGTCCACACGCAGTGCCGCAGGTGGCAGTCGCGCAAGCTCATGGGGACCGTCAATGGAGTGACATTGGCCAGTTCGGCGCCTCCACGACCAGGCCGTCAGCGACGCATGTGCTGCGTGGATCGAACTGGGTCGGCCGGTCAGTTCCGGACATAGTTCTCCGAGAACATCAGCACCACCAGTCGGGTCCCAGGCTGACGGACGGCGAGCCAGGGTGCGGCATAGGGCGTGCCGCTGAACGTGCGGTAGTACTCCAAAAAGCGGAAGCCTTGAGCCTGGACATCTTGGATGCGAGCCATGCTCGCAGTGAAGCCCCGGGTGTACCGATCGGGGTCGTCGCCCGAGAAGAAGGCGATGTGTAGTACGCGTGGTATGTCGGTGAGGGTCTGGCTGCTGGGCGGCGTGGGCGTGCCCTGCTGATACTGCGTCTCCGGCGGCCCAGAGCGGTAACGCGGCTGATCCAGCGCGGCATCCCAGTACTCGTCCAGCACCAGCGGAATCCCTCTTCCGTTCCAGCCTCGCCCGCTCAGCACTGCATGCAGCGCCATAGCCCGTGGAGCAAGCTCGCCGGCGAACGTGTACGCGACCGCCACCCGCATCTGGCATCTCGATCGGAAGGGATCCCGAGTCTTCCAGTTGTTCTCGCCACGGCTGCAGGTGTCGAGGTCGGCCCTGGCCAGCAGGCGAAACTCAGGGACACCTTGAGCGATCGCCGCGAGATCCCGGTCCACCCGCTCACACGCGGCCTTCCGTGCCCGAGTGACACGCCTGCTCTCTGGCCTGAGAACCGGCCTAAGGCGGCGCGTGCCCAGCCGCACGACGAGTAGCCCGCCTGACACCAAGCCGGAAACCCAGGCAAGACCCTTCATACAGTCAGCATCGCCCACCCAAACGGAACCCGCACGGGCCCTACCCCACTCCCTGGGCGCGCTCCCTAAGTGAACGGCCGTGACCAGGCTACGAAACGGGCCCGGACGGAACCGGCCGCACGCCCGCTCCGCAACCCCGCGGCCGGCAGCGCCCGTTCATCCGAGGGCAAGCGAACCCGGAGCGCAGGTGCCCGAGCACCAGAAGCGGCGCGTCAGTCCTTTACCCTCAGCCCCCTGCATGCCGCCGGATTTACGGGTGTGTATTTGCAAGAATCACTGCCTCACCATGTCGGTTCGGGAGAGGCCGTCACCGGATCACCGTGTGATGAGCATGGGAGAGAGTAGGTTCACGTTCGTGGCCGGGCAAACGGTTATCGGGCTGGCGGCCGTGGGGCGTAGTTGGCGCCGAGGGCCTGGAAGCCGCTGACCGGCACCTCGTGGGTTCGTCCGATGGAGCGGACTCCTGTCTTCTCGGTGTTCGCTGTCAGTCGCTTGGCGGTTCTGGGGCGGTCCGTGCCCGGGCTGCGAGACGGGACCGAACGGAACAGGCCGCATGCCCGGCTCACAGAGCCGGGCATGGTGGACCGCTGCGGCGGAGCGGGTTCAACAAGATCACGAACTGGCGGCATGTGGTGGCCACGCTGGGTGTGCCGGGCCTGCACTTTCACGATCTCCGGCACACGGGCAACCAACTCGCCGCCGACATGGGCGTCTCCACCAAGAACCTGATGGCTCGGATGGGCCATGACAACGAACGGGCCGCGCTGCGCTATCAGCACCGGTCGACCAAGGGTGATCGCGCCATCGCTGACGGCCTGGATGCGCTCGTTCAAGCCGAATGGGGCCAGGACGACGAGGAGGACGGCGGCGCGGCGGGGGCGCTGGTGCCGGTGGCCTAATGGCCTGTTAATGGCCCGGCGGTCGGAAACCGGCCAGATAATGATCAAGGCCCAGGTTGGGATCTATATCCTGACCTGGGCCTTCTTCGTGGGAGCGGGTGACGGGAATCGAACCCGCGCTGTCAGCTTGGGAAGCTGAAGTTCTACCATTGAACTACACCCGCTTGGTGTGTGCCTTGGACATGGTACCGGATGTCGTGGGGCGGTGGTCTGCGAGTGGGTGGGGGAGCCGGTAGCTTTTCAGGGTGCTGCTCTCCGATCGTGACATCAGGGCCGAAGTCGAGGCCGGGCGGGTGAAGATCGACCCGTTCGACCCGGGGATGGTTCAGCCGTCCAGTGTGGACGTGCGGCTGGACCGGTTCTTCCGGGTGTTCGAGAACCACAAGTATCCGCACATCGACCCGGCGATCGAGCAGGCGGAGCTGACGCGGCTGGTCGAGGTGGACGGGGACGAGGCGTTCGTGCTGCACCCCGGGGAGTTCGTGCTGGCCTCGACCTATGAGGTGTTCGCGTTGCCCGATGACCTGGCGGCGCGGCTGGAGGGGAAGAGCTCGCTCGGGCGGTTGGGGCTGCTGACGCACTCGACGGCCGGGTGGATCGACCCCGGGTTCAGCGGGCATGTGACGCTGGAGCTGTCGAACGTGGCCACGTTGCCGATCAAGCTGTGGCCGGGGATGAAGATCGGGCAGATGTGCCTGTTCCGGACGAGCTCGCCGGCGGAGTACCCGTACGGGTCGAAGCAGTACGGGTCGCGGTACCAGGATCAGCGGGGGCCGACGCCGTCGAGGTCGTATCTCAACTTTCACCGCACGCGGGTGTGAAGCCATCGTCGCCGCGCAGGTCGGGCGGGTGATGTGACCAAGATCACCAAAAGGTGAAAGTTTTTTGGCTGGCGGGTAGTTTCGTGTGACGCATGACGTTGCCGTCCGGTTGACGTGCTTCCAGTATGCGTCTCGTCTCACTTCCGGGCGGTGCTGAGCCAGACGTTTCCGCGACCGCGGGAACGCGGAAGGAGACCGTGTCCATACTCCGCGCGGAGAGCGTGACGAAGCTGTTCGGCAGGAAGGCCGCCGAGGCGCGGCGAAGGCTCGACGCGGGTGCTGGACCCGAGGAGATCCGCGATCTGGGTGTGACCGCCGCCGTGGTGGACGCCACGTTCACGGTGGAGCAGGGCGAGATCTTCGTGGTGATGGGCCTGTCGGGCTCCGGCAAGTCCACGCTGATCAGGATGCTGAACGGGCTGCTGGAGCCGACCTCGGGGACGATCGAGATCGAGGGCGAGGACATCGCGCGGATGGCGGCCAGGCCGCTGCGGGACCTGCGGCAGAAGAAGGTCAGCATGGTGTTCCAGCACTTCGCGCTGTTCCCGCACCGGTCCGTTCTGGAGAACGCGGCGTACGGGCTCGAGGTGCGCGGGGTGCCGAAGCGGGAGCGCGCGGAGACCGCACGCGAGTACCTGAAGCTGGTGGGTCTGGAAGGGTGGGGGGACCGGCTGCCCGGCCAGTTGTCGGGCGGGATGCGGCAGCGGGTCGGCCTGGCCCGCGCGCTGGCGGCCGGTACGGACCTCATCCTGATGGACGAGGCGTTCAGCGCCCTGGACCCGCTGATCCGGCGCGAGATGCAGGACCTGCTCGTCGACCTGCAGTCGAGGCTCAGCACGACGATCGTGTTCATCACCCACGACCTGAACGAGGCGATGCGGATCGGGGACCGGATCGCGGTGATGCGCGAGGGCCGGATCGTGCAGATCGGCACGGCCGAGGAGATTCTGACCGACCCGGCGAACGACTACGTGGCGCAGTTCGTGGCGGATGTGGACCGCACGCGGGTGCTGACCGCCCGCTCGGTGATGGAGAAGCCGCTGGTCACGGTGCCCGCGAGCACGGGGCCGCGGACGGCGTTGCGGACGATGCGGGAGCACCAGACCTCGGCGGCGTTCGTGGTGGGCCGGGACCGGAGGCTGCTGGGCAAGGTGACCGGGTCGGCGGTGGCCGATGCCGTGCAGAACGGCGTCCAGGAGCTGGAGGCGCTGCTGGATCCGGAGGATCTGGAGCCGGTGGCGCCGGACACGCCTGTGGCCGACCTGTTCGCCCGGTGCGCGGAGAGCGACCTGCCCGTCCCGGTGACCGACGAGGGAGGTGTCCTGGTCGGGGTCATCCCCAGGGTGACATTGCTGGCGGCGCTGGGTGCGATCAGGACCGCCCCGCCGGCCGAGCTGATGGAGGGCAGTGTCGTTGAGACCCGCTGACGTCGTGCTGCCGAGGATCCCGGTGGGCGACTGGTTCGACGGGCTGGTCACCTGGCTGACGGACAACCTGGGGTGGTTGTTCGACGCGATCGGCGCGGCCGTCGAGGGGACGGTGGACGGGCTGACCGCGGTGCTGACCGGGCCGCCCGCGCTGGTGCTGACGGGGGTGTTCGCGCTGCTGGCGCTGTTCCTGAGCGGCTGGCGGCTGGGCCTGTTCACGCTCCTGGGCTTCGGGCTGATCGACAGCATGGAGCTGTGGGAGCCGGCGATGGACTCGCTGGCGCTGGTGCTGGTGTCCGCGCTGGTCGCGGTGGTGATCTCGATTCCGCTGGGCATCGCGGCGGCCCGCAACGACCTGGTGAGCCGGGCGGTGCGGCCGGTGCTGGACCTGATGCAGACGATGCCCGCGTTCGTCTACCTGATCCCGGCGATCTTCTTCTTCAGCATCGGGGTGGTGCCCGGTGTGGTGGCCACCGTCATCTTCGCGCTGCCGCCGGGGGTGCGGCTGACCGAGCTGGGCATCCGCGGTGTGGACGCGGAGATGGTGGAGGCGGGCGAGGCGTTCGGCACGCCGCCGGGGCGGATCCTGAGCCGGATCCAGATCCCGCTGGCGATGCCGTCCATCATGGCCGGGATCAACCAGCTGATCATGTTGTCGTTGTCCATGGTGGTGATCGCCGGGATGGTGGGCGCGGGTGGCCTGGGCAACGAGGTGCTGGAGGGCATCCAGCGGGTGGACATCGCCCAGGGCTTCGAGGGCGGCCTGGCCGTGGTGGTGCTGGCGATCTTCCTTGACCGGCTGACCAGCGCGCTGGGCGACCGCACCGCCGTCGCCCGCGCCCTTGCGAAGGCGTCCGCGTCCTGATGGGCGCGTTCAACGCCCCTCCCCCGAGGCAAGCCCGGGGGCCGCTCCTCTCTGTTTCACGACAGAGCTACCGAAAGGAACGTTCCGAGTATGCGCTTCACGTTCAAGCGCGTGGCCGCCGTGGCCGCCGCGCTGTCGCTGAGCCTGTCCGCCGCCGCCTGTGGAGGTGAGGACGCGGGTTCGGACGGCGCAGGCGACAAGGAGATCACGATCGGCATGGTCGCGGGCTGGGCCGAGGGCGAGGCCGCCACGTACCTCTGGGAACGGATGCTGGAGGACAAGGGCTACAAGGTCGAGGTCAAGACGCTCGACACCGGTCCGCTCTACGCGGGCATGTCCAAGGGGGACGTGGACGTGTTCCTGGACTCCTGGCTTCCGGGCACGCACGAGGACTACTGGAAGCAGTACGGCGACAAGCTCGAGAAGATCGGTATCTGGTATGACAAGGCGCCGTTGACCATCGCCGTGCCCGACTACTCGCCCCTGAAGTCGCTGGAGGACCTGAAGGGCAAGGGCGGCACCTACGGCGGCAAGATCATCGGCATCGAGAAGAGCTCCGGGCTGTACCGGATCTCCAAGGAGAAGATGCTGCCCGCCTACGGCCTGGAGGGCGAGTACGAGGTCACGACGTCCTCCACGGCGGCCATGCTCGCCGAGCTGAAGAAGGCCACCGATGCCAGGAAGGACATCGTGGTCACGCTGTGGCGGCCGCACTGGGCGTACGCGAAGTTCCCGATCCGCGACCTTGAGGACCCCAAGGGCGCGATGGGCCAGCCGGACGGGGTGAACATCGTGGGCCGCAAGGGCTTCTCCGGCGACCAGGCCGAGGTCGCGGGCTGGCTGAAGAAGTTCACGATGAACGACCAGCAGCTCGGCACGCTCGAAGACCTGATGGAGAACAAGTACAAGGGCAAGCCCCAGCAGGCCGTGAACGAGTGGATGCAGGCCAACCCGGACTTCGCCAAGGCCATCACCGGCTGACCGCGCCGAACCCTTGACCGCGACGGGCCGCCGGGACCGAAGTCCCGGCGGCCCACCCCCGAAATGCCGCCGGTTTGCCGGCGACCGGCGGCACATCCTCTCCATGCGCGGAGCGACCTCGCGCGTACCGGACGGACCTCCCCACCTCACGGGCGGAGGGGGTCAGCCGCTCATGTCGATGACGAGGTTCGATGGAGGCCGCTTGAGGGTGACCGGCTCGTTGTAGGAGAGGAAGTCGATGCGGTTCTGCGGACCGTCGTCGAACTGCAGGATGTACGGGGGGCCCTGAGTCGCGATGTGGATCTTGTCGCCGGCCAGGCTGACCAGAGCGATCGAGGGACTGCCCCCGACGTTTCCGGGCTTGTCGATACGCCAGCCCTGGGACTCGGCCGTGGCCTCCTTCATCAGGTCGGCCAGATTGGTGAAGCCCTGGATGTCGGCGAAGTCGGGATCGTTGTTGGATGAGGTCTTGAAGTACTTCCCGGACATGGCGGTCACCGCCTCCTTCCCCCCGATCTCCTGGAGGAAGGGCTTGTTGCCCTTGAAGTAGACCACCGAGCCGAGCCTGATGAGCTCGATCTGCTGGACGCCGATCCGCAGCGTGCCGCCCGACCGGTTGGCCCCCGCGTAGCGGAAGTCCATGGTGATGGTGTCCTTGCCGTCCTGCACCTGGCCGCGCAGGCGCACCGAGTCGGCCGACAGCGTGGCCTTGGTGGCGCGCGAGAACGCCTCGGAGCCGTCCAGCTTGTCGATGCCGTTCGTGGCCTGGGACGGCTTGGCCGAGGTGCTCGCGCGGGTGACGGTGTCCTCACCCAGGCAGCCCGCCGTGGAGAACGCGAGGGCGGCGGCGAGCGGCAACCCTACCGCGAAGCGCGCCGTCCTATTCTTGCCAGACATTCCGACCCCCTATGTCGGTCTTGCGTGTTTCAGTGAGAGCGTCCAGGGGGGCGATTCGGCCGGGCTGACGTCTCGCTGCCGTCGCTGTGCTCCGGCTGCCGTTCGGCTGCGGCCTCGCTGCCGCAGCAGGTGAGTGGAGGTGGTGATGGACGCGCGGGACGCTCCCACACTGCGTTTCGAGATCCTGGGGCGGCTGCGCGCCTGGCGTGGTGAGCAGGAGCTCGACCTTGGGCCGGGCAAGCAGCAGGCGGTCCTGGCGGTGCTGTTGCTGAACCCCAACCGCCCGGTGCCGACGACGGCGATCGTGGACGCGGTCTGGGGCGAGGACCCGCCCGACAACGGCGCCAACGTCGTCCAGAAGTACGTCGCGGGGCTGCGCCGCGTGCTCGAACCGGACCGGTCGCCGCGTACGCCCGCGCGCGTCCTGCAACTGACCAGCGCGGGGTACGTGCTGCACGTCCCGCCGGACGGTCTGGACGCCGAGGTCTTCCAGAAGCGGGTCCGCGGCGCTCTGACGGCGCGGGCCGGGGCGGCGGACGCGGCGGAGACGATCGAGCGGCTGGGCGAGGCGCTGGCGATGTGGCGTGAGACGCCGCTGGCCGGGCTGACCGGCCCGGTCTTCGACGCGGCCCGCGAGCGCCTGGTGGAGGACCGGGCGGCGGCCCTGGAGACGTGCGCGGAGGTCGAGCTGGACCTGGGACGGCACGCGCGCCTGGTTCCCGAGCTGATCCGGCTGGTGAACGACTTCCCGCTCCGCGAGGGCGCCCGGTACCTGCTGATGCTCGCCCTCTACCGGTCGGGACGGCAGGCCGAGGCCCTCGCCGCGTACCGGGACGCCCGCGAGTTCCTGGCCGAGGAGTTCGGCGTCGAGCCGGGCGAGCGGCTCCAGAACCTGCACCTGCGGATCCTGCGTTCCGATCCGGCGCTGCTGAACTGGCAGAAACCACCCGTTCAGGACCCGGTGGGGAGCACGCCGGGACCCAACGCGCCTCAAGCGGTCCCGGCGGCGACTCCGCCGGCATGGACGCCGATGGCGGGTGCCGCTCTCGCGCGGCGACAGGCGGTCGAGCGCACCGAGCGGCAGCTACGGGTGGGGTTGCGCATCACCGCCATCGCGGTGCCGATCTTCACCTGCGGCACGTTGAGCTGGGCCGTCGTCGCCTATCTCGCGGGACGCAGGCGCAGTGCCCGGCTGGCCCTGGCCGGTGTCGCCTGGCTCGCGCTGAGCCTGTTCTCGTGGCTCACGATAAGTGATACGAGCGAGCTGCGGCCCATCGACGACGTGGCGATGGTCGCGGGCATGATCGCGGCCATCGGCGGGGCCGTGCACGTCGCGGTGCTCACCGGATCGGGCTGGCCGTCCCACAAGGGCGGGGCGGCCGAGCAGGCGGAGCCCGACCCGCACGTGGTCGAGCTGATCGAGCGCAGGACCCGCCGTGAACAGGCGCGCGCCCTGCTTCTGCACCACCCGTCCATCGCCAGGGAACTGCACATCGGCCGACCCGACCTGCCCAGGACGTTCGACGACGGCGGCCTGGTGGACGTGAACTCGGCGCCCGAGCACGTGCTCGCCCTGCTGCCGGGCCTCGGATTCCAGAACGCCAAGCTCATCGTGACGGTCCGGGAGGTGCAGGGCCCGTTCGCCTCCATCGACGAGCTCATCGCGCGCGGCGTCGTCCCGCCCGAGGTGATCCAATCCCTGTACGAGGTCCTGGTCGTGCTTCCCCCGCCGGTCGACACCCCGACCACTGGCACCCCGGCCGCCGGCACCCCGGAGGCCGGTGGAATGCCGCCACCGGCCGCGCCGGAGGTCATTCGGCCGTGACGGGCTCCTTCTGCTGAGGGCTGCCCGGAGTGCCCTCACCCTTGATCGAACGGATGAGGAGCTGGGAGACGTCCACGACCTCCAGCGACTCCTTGGCGTCGCCGGCGTTCTTCTTCTCGTTGATGGCGTCGCCCAGCATGACCAGGCAGAACGGGCAGGCCGTGGAGACGGTGTCGGGGTCGGTGGTGAGGGCCTCGTCGACGCGCTCGGTGTTGATGCGCTTGCCGATCCGCTCCTCCATCCACATCCGCGCGCCGCCCGCGCCGCAGCAGAAGCCGCGGTCCTTGTGCCGGTGCATCTCCCGGGTCTTCACGCCCGGGACGGTGGCCATGATGTCGCGCGGCTGCTTGTAGACCTTGTTGTGGCGGCCCAGGAAGCACGGGTCGTGGTAGGTGATGTTCTCCTCGATCGGGGTGACCGGGACGAGCCTGCCCGTCTCCACCAGGTGCGCCAGCAACTGGGTGTGGTGGACGACCTCGTAGTTCCCGCCGATCTGCGGGTACTCGTTGCCCAGGGTGTTGAAGCAGTGCGGGCAGGTCGCGACGATCTTCTTGACGCCCGCCTCGTTGAGGGTCTCCACGTTCTGCTGGGCGAGCATCTGGTAGACGAACTCCATGCCCAGCCGGCGGGCCGGGTCGCCGCTGCACGCCTCCATCGGCCCGAGCACGGCGAACTTCACACCCGCGATGTGCAGCAGCTCGGCGACCGCCTTGGTGGTCTTCTTGGCCCGGTCCTCCAGCGCCCCGGCGCAGCCGACCCAGAACAGGTACTCGGTGTCGGCGGGCAGCTTGTCCTCCACGACCGGCACCTCGAAGTCCAGCTCCTCGACCCAGTCGAGGCGCTTCATCTCCGACATGCCCCAGGGGTTGCCCTTGTTCTCCAGGTTCTTGAGCATCACGCCCGCCTCGGACGGGAAGCTCGACTCGATCATGACCTGGAAGCGGCGCATGTCCAGGATGTGGTCGATGTGCTCGATGTCCACCGGGCACTGCTCGACGCAGGCGCCGCAGTTGGTGCACGACCACAGCACGTCGGGGTGGATGACGCCGTCCTCGCCGACGAGCTCCTTGTCCACCTGCATGGCGGTCTTCTGCTCGTCGGTGAACGCGGCGCGCTCCTCGTCGGAGGCGAGGATGTAGGGCGCCTTGGCGAACGCGTGGTCGCGCAGTTCGAGGACGACCATCTTCGGCGACAGCGGCTTGCCGGTGTTCCAGGCGGGGCACTGCGACTGGCATCGCCCGCACTCGGTGCAGGTGGCCATGTCGAGGAAGCCCTTCCAGGTGAAGTCCTCGATCTTGCCCCGGCCGAAGGTGTCCTCGTCCGGGTCGGCCTCCTCGAAGTCCAGCGGCTTGCCGCCCGACATCATCGGCTGCGCCGCGCCGAGCCCGTCCGGGCGGCGCTTGAACATCACGTTCAGCGGCGCGATGAAGATGTGCAGGTGCTTGGAGTTCACCACGATGACCAGGAACGCCAGCGCGACACCGATGTGGGCGAGCAGGAAGAACGCCTCCAGCCCGACCATCAGGCCCGACTCCGGCTCGCCGATGCCCGACAGGACCTGCCCGACCCCGTACGAGGCGTAGCCGGACTTGCCGTAGGAGAAGTTGCCGTTGGCGACCTCGAAGCCGCGGAACGCCAGCATCGTCCAGATCACGTTGAAGATCATGAACAGGATCAGCCAGGCGCCGCCGGTGTGCGAGCCCTTGAACCGGGACGCCCGGTCCAGCCGCTTGGGCGAGTTCTTGATCCGGATCGCGGTGAAGGTGGCCAGCCCCAGCAGGCAGGCGAGCGCGATGGTGTCCTGGACGAAACCGATCGGCCCCCAGGTCTGCAACCCCGGGATGTGCGCGTGCAATCCGAACAGCAACTGCACGCCGGCCTCGCCGTACACGGTCAGCAGCAGCAGGAACGCCCACATCACCGCGAAATGCGCCGCGCCCGCGACGGTCCACTTCAGCAGCTTGCGCTGGCCGAGCACCTCGACGACCTGGTCCTCGACATCGGTCTTGGGGTCCCGCCGCACTTGCAGGACCCGCTCCGGGTCGGGCTGCCCCGCGCGGAACAGGCTCCACAGGAACTTCACCCGCCGGCCGGCCAGCGCTAGCGCCACCGCCGTACCGGCAAGCCCGACGATCAACGTGATCGGGTACTGCAAGGTTCCGTCCTCCTGAAGGTACGGGCGTCGGCTGTCAGCGTAGGACTCGCTCCAGATCGCGTTTCATCCGGGGCTCGAATACTACTCGGTGGTAGCTTACGGGTCGCCCACGTCCAGCCGACACGAGCACCGCACTGTCGTGACCCCGGGTATATACGTGTGGCCTCGTCAAACGCAAACCCCCATGTTCCCTCCCACCCCGGCCCGGCCGTTCTTGGGACGACGAACAACCGGCCGCCGTCCAGAGCGGACGGCGGCCGGATACGGCGACGAGGGTCAGGGCAGCGCCGGGGGCCGGGGGGTCTCGTCGGTCCAGCCCGCGCCGAGGTAGAGGGTCGTGCGTTCCTTGCCGGGGCCGCTCTTGGCCGCCGGCTGCGCGGCAAGCCGCTCGGACAGCACCTGCGACGTGGCCGGATCGATGATCAGCCGGGCGCTGGTGGAACCGCCGCGAGTGCGGGTGACGATCGAGAGCGCCACCCCCTTCCGGCCGCGGGCGTCCACGGCCGTGCCCTCCGAGGTGACACCGGGCATTCCGGCCAGGGCGCGGAACGCCGCCGCCCGCACCTTCGGCGGCACCGGCGCGGTGGTGAGCAGGTCGATCAGCTTGCCCGCCGCGAACGCCCGCCGCGCCTGCGGCCCGTCCGCCTGCAACGGAATGTCATCTCCGTCGGAGAGGGCGCGCTTCTCGGCCAGGGCTCGCAGCGCCGCCGGATCCGACGGCAGCCTCCGCAGGTCGTCGAAGGTCGGATCGGGTCCCGCGATGGGGACGTGCAGGTCGTTGGGCCCGGCCGACTTCACCAGCGTTCCCTTGCCCGGCTTGACCTGGACGCGCAGGCGCTCTCCTCCCACCGTGTCGCCACGCCCGAGGTCCCAGCGCGCGGGCGAGCCGTCGAGCCGCCACGCCTTCTCGTCCTGCGGGGTCCTCGGAGCGGCGCCGGCCGTCCTGTACCCGAACCAGCCGCGCCCGTTCGCGTCGGCCCACTCTTCGTTGATCCGCGCCTCCACGACGGTGTAGCGCCGTTCCTCGGGGCCGACCTTGATCGGGATCAGGTGCATCCGGGTGACGCGCCAGTACTTGCCCGTGGCCGGGGCCTGCTCCGCCTTGGACGCCGCCGCGAGGAGCACCGCGCGGGCCGACGTGGCGTCCGGCCGTTCCCGCCGGTCCGGTACGACGTCGCCCTGCCCGCCGCCGAGGGACGTGAGCACCAGCGCGGCCGCGGCCGCCGCCCCGGCCAGTCCCAGCCCGCCGTGCCACAGCGGCCGGACGCGGCGGCGCGGCGGGACCGCCCGGGGATCGGCGGCGGGCGCCGCCATGGCCGCCGCCAGCTCGGCGGCCCTCGTCGAGGCGTCGACGGGCGCGTCCGGGTCCAGTTCGGCGGGCCGCGCCTCCGCGAGGACCCGCATCACGTCTCGGCTCATGAGATCTCCTTGGTGACCATCCGGACGTGGGAGGGAACGGCCGTTCCGCGGGGCTCCGGCGGGGCGTCCCCGACGGCGCGCAGCAGCCGCCTGCGGGCGCGGTGCAGCCGGACGCGCAGCGCGGCGGCGCTGCATCCGACGACCTTCGCCGCGTCCCTGGGGGAGAGGCCCTGCCAGGCGACCAGGATGAGGATCTCCCGGTCGCCGTCAGGGAGCGCCGCCATGGCGCGCAGCATCGCGAGGCGTTCCGCGACCCGCTCGGCGATGTCGCCGTCCGTGGCGCCCTGCCGTCCCGGCGGTGGCTCACCGGCGAAGTCCGTGGTGAACGCGGCATGCCGCGCCTGCTCGCGGTAACGGTCGCGCAGCACGTTCCGGGCGACGCCGAGCAGCCAGGGCAGCGGCGGTTCGGGCACGTCGCCCAGCCGCCGCCACGCCACCGCGAACGTCTCGCTCACCACGTCGTCGGCCGCCTGCCGTCCCGCACGCGCCGCCGCGTACGCCCACACGCGCTGCCTGCACGCGTCGTAGATGGCGGTGAAGCGCGCGGCGTCCCCGGGCTCGCCCGGCTCTCCGGACTCAGCGGTCATCGACCGCACCTCCGTCCGTCCCTTGTCTTCCGGTGTGGATGTGCACTGACACCCGGAAGTGGGACCGGACGGCCCATCGTTACAGGGAGACCTCGGAGAACCTCAGGAGACCCGCTCGAAGATCGCGGCCAGCCCCTGCCCGCCGCCGATGCACATCGTCTCCAGCCCGTAGCGGACCTGGCGGCGGTCCATCTCACGGGCGAGGGTGGCCAGGATGCGCGTCCCGGTGGCGCCGACCGGGTGGCCGAGCGAGATGCCGGACCCGTTCACGTTGAGGCGGTCGTAGTCGTCCTCCTTGAGGCCCCACTCGCGCAGCACGGCGAGGACCTGCGCGGCGAACGCCTCGTTCAGCTCGATCAGGTCCATGTCGTCCAGGCTCAGCCCGGCCCGTTCCAATGCCTTGGCGGTGGCGGGCACCGGCCCGATCCCCATGGTGCGGGGCGGCACGCCCGCCTGCGCCCACGACACCAGGCGCACCAGGGGCCTCAGCCCCAGCTCGGCTGCGCGCTCGGCCGTCGTCACCACGCACGCGGCGGCGGCGTCGTTCTGGCCGCTGGAGTTGCCCGCGGTCACGGTCGCCTGGTCGTCGCTCTTGCCCAGGACGGGACGCAGCTTGGCCAGCGTCTCCACGGTGGTGTCGGGACGGGGGTGCTCGTCGGTGTCCACGACCGTGTCGCCCTTACGGGACCGCACCGTGACCGGCACGATCTCCTCGGCGAAGCGTCCGTCCCGCTGGGCGGCCACGGCGCGCTCGTGCGACATGACCGAGAACCGGTCCTGCTCCTCACGCGGGATGCCGTACTCGCGGCGCAGGTTCTCGGCCGTCTCCAGCATCCCGCCCGGGACGGGATGGTTCTTGCCGCCCGCGGTGACCCGGCCACGCGCGAGCCCGTCATGCAGTTCCAGCCCGCCGCCGCGAACGCCCCAGCGCGCCTCCGTCGTGTAGAAGGGGGCGTTGCTCATGCTCTCCACACCGCCCGCGATCACCAGGTCGGCGACGCCGGTCTGCACCTGCATCGCGGCGTTCAGCACGGATTGCAGGCCCGAGCCGCAGCGCCGGTCGACCTGGGATCCGCCGACCTCGATCGGCAGCCCCGCGTCCAGCGCGGCGACACGGCCGATGGCCGGGGCGTCGGAGGTCGGGTAGCACTGGCCGAGGATCACCTCGTCCACCGCCTCGCCGGGCAGTCCGGTGCGCTCCACCAGCGCACGGATCACGGTCGCCGCCAGCTCGGCCGCCGGCACCGACTTCAGGGCGCCGCCGAAACGGCCGATGGGGGTCCGTATCGGCTCACAGATCACCGCGTCGCGCATGCTTGGCTCCTCACGCAGATCAACGTCCTACCGAGAATAGGTGGGCGCATTGCAGTGGAATACGGCGGTGCCTGGGTAGATGGTGGCTTCGCCCAAATCGCCCGGCGCCGGGGGAAAGCGCGCGAGGACGTGAGAGCCTGCCCTGGGGGAGGAGAGGCCGGACGGTACGAGATTTCCCTGTGGGAAGGACGCGGCGACATGGAGCAGTGGACGGCCGAGCGGGCCGGAACGATCCGGGTGATCGGCACCGGGGTGATGGGACGCGGGATCGCCCAGCTCGCGGCGGCGGGCGGGCTCACGGTGGAACTGGCCGACCTGAACCCCGAGGCGGTGACCGACGCCGTCGGCCACATCGGCGCCATGTACGGCAGGCTCGTGGACAAGGGCCGCATGAGCGTGGTGGAGGCCGACGCGGCCAGGTCGCGGCTGCGCCCGGTCGCCGGCCCGCTGGCCCCCGCGGACGGCTGCGATCTGGTGATCGAGGCCGTGCGGGAGGACCTGGAGACCAAGCGCGAGCTGTTCGCCGCCGTGGAGAAGGTGTGCGGCCAGGGGACGGTCCTGGCCAGTAACACCAGCTCGCTGCCGATCACGGCGATCGGCTCCGCCCTGGAGGACCCGAGCCGCCTGGCCGGGCTGCACTTCTTCAACCCCGTCCCGCTGATGCGGCTGGTCGAGGTGATCCCCGGCGCCCGCACGGCCGGATGGCTGACCGAGCAGCTCATGGCCCTGGTCCGGCGTCTCGGGCACGAACCCGTCCTGGCCCCGGACACGCCGGGGTTCCTGGTCAACCACGCCGGGCGCGGCCTGGTGACCGAGGCCCTGCAGATCCTCTCCGAGGGCGCCGCCGAACCGGTGGACATCGACCGCATCGCCCGGGACGTGCTGGGCCTGAGGATGGGTCCCTGCGAACTGCTCGACCTGACCGGGCTGGACGTGTCGCACACGGTGATGGAGTCGGTGTGGACCGGCTTCTACGGCGAGCCGCGCTTCCGCCCGTCCAGGATCGGCCGGGCGCGGGTGGACGCGGGCCTGTACGGACGCAAGTCCGGTGAGGGCTTCTACGCCTATGTGGACGGCGCCAAGCAGGAGCCGCCCGAGGTCACCGCTCCGGACGCCGAGCCGCGACCCGTCTGGATCCACGACCGGGATCCCGAGGCGAGGAACGCCCTGACCGCGCTGCTCTCCGGCGCCGGGGTCGAGGTCGAGGAGGGCGACGAGCCGTCCGGCCGGGCGGTCGTGCTGGTCACCCCGGTCGGCGAGAGCGTGGTGGACATGGTCGGCTTCAAGGGCCTGCCCGCCGAGCGGACCCTGGGCGTCGATCCTCTCGGCGGCTTCGCGTCCCGGCTGACCCTGGCCGTCCACCCCGGCCTGTCCCCGGAGGCCGGGCGCGCCGCGCTCGCCGCGCTGCTCTCGACCGGACGTCCCGTCAGCGTCGTGCGGGACGCGCCCGCCACGGTCGCGCAGCGGCTCCTGGCGTCCATCGTGAACGTCGGCTGCGGGATCGCCGAGCAGCGGCTGGCCCGGCCGGAGGATATCGACCTCGCCGTCCGGCTCGGCCTCGGCTACCCGCGCGGGCCGCTGGAATGGGGCGATCAGGTGGGGGCCGGGCAGGTCTTCGACATCCTCGCGGGCCTTCAGGACGCCACCGGCGACCCCCGCTACCGCCCGAGCCGCTGGCTGGCCGAACGCACCACCCTCGGCCTTCCCCTCACCGCGTCCGGCACCGCCCCCGCCGACCTCGTGCCGCGGTCCTAGCGCACGGCGTCCCGGAGCGCCTGGAGGGTGCGGTCGATGTCGGCCTCGGTCGTCCGCCAGTTGGACACCGACAGGCGGATGGCCCTGTGGCCGCCGAACGTCGTCCCGCTCATCCACGCCTCACCGCCGTCCACCACGCGGCGCAGCACCAGGTCGGTCGTGCGGTCGTCGCCGAAGCGGAAGAGCACCTGGTTGAGGACGACCTCGTTCAGCAACCGGCAGCCGGGGACGCCGCTCAGCCCGGCGGCGAACGCCCGCGCGAGGTCGCAGCTCCGCTCCACCAGGTCGGCGACTCCGCGCCGGCCGAGCGACCTCAGCGCCGCGTAGATGGCGAATCCGCGGGCGCGCCGCGAGAACGCGGGGGTCCAGTCGATGGGGTCGCGTGGCCGTTCCGGGCCGCCCAGCACCAGGTAGTCGGCGCTCACGCTCATCGCGGCCCGGTGAGCCTCCGGGTGGGCGCAGTACGCCAGGCCGGAGTCGTACGGGACGTTCAGCCACTTGTGCGTGTCGAAGGCCCACGAGTCGGCGCGCCCGGCCCCTCGGACGAGGGGGCGCAGCCGCGGGCTCGCGGCGGCCCACAGCCCGAACGCCCCGTCGACGTGGACCCAGGCGCCCGCCCCGGCCGCCGCGTCGGCGATGGCGTCCAGGTCGTCGCAGGCTCCGGTGTTGATCTCCCCGGCCTGCGCGCAGACGATCACGGGCGCGCCGGCGAGCCCGTCGAGCTCCCGGCGCAGCAGGTCCACGCGCATCCGCGCCGAATCATCGGCGGGGACGACGGTGATCGCGGCACGCCCGATGCCCAGGAACCGCAGCGCGCGGTCCACGCTGGCGTGCCGCCCGGCGCCCACCAGCACGCGGATCGGCGGCGCCCCGGCCAGCCCCAGCTCCTCGACGTCCCAGCCCGCGGCCCGCAGCACGTGGTGGCGCGCCGCGGCCAGGCAGGTCAGGTGGGCGGTCTGGCACCCGGGGACGACGGCGAACGAGGCGTCCCCCGGCAGGCCGAGAAGGTCGGCGAGCCAGGCGCCCGCCACCTCCTCCGCGACGGCGGCGGCCGGACCGCACACGTACGGCCCGGGGCACTGGTCCCAGACCGAGGTGAGCCAGTCGGCCGCGACGGCGGCGGGCAGCGCCCCGCCGATCACGAATCCGAAATACCGTCCCGACTGGCTGCCGACCACGCCCGGCTCGGCGTCGCGCGCCAGGTCCTCCAGCACGGTGAACGGGTCGACGGGCTCCTCGGGCAGCGGGCGGCCCAGCCTCGACCGCAGCTCGCCGACCGTGGCGCGGACGGACACCGGCCGTTCGCCGAGCGTGCCGAGCCACTCGGTCGCGATCTCCGCCGTCCTGGCCAGCAACTCCTTCGTTCGCGTCTCCTGCGTCTCCAGCATCTCCACGGTGGGGACGCTAGATCGGGCGTAGATATCCGGTCTTGTACGGAATTGCTGTGATGAAGCGCTGTGGTTAAGTGCTGGTGTGGTGACCGGGTGGACCTCGTCCTCTGACCGGCACGGCGCCCGGATCTGGCGCGCGCCGGACCTCGGTGGCGTGGAGCTGTTCAGGGCCAGCCTCACCGAGTTCTCCTTCAGCCCGCACGCGCACGAGGAGTTCTTCATCGCCCTCACCGAGCGGGGCCGGGCCGCGGCCGTCTACCGGGGCGGCACGCACATGGTCGGCCCAGGGGACGTGATCATGCTCAACCCGGAGGAGCCGCACGCGGGCGGCCCACCGGCGGGCGCCGGCTGGACCTACCGCGCCCTCTACGCCGATCCCGCCCTCATGAGCGGGATCGCCGCGGACCTCGGCGCGGACAGTGGCGGGAAGCCGCCCAGGTTCGGCCGCGACCTCGTCCGGGACCGGGACGTCACGGCACGCCTCCGCCATTTCCACCGGCTGGCGGAAACGCCCCTGACGGAGGCGCTCGAACGGGAGACGTATCTGGCCGAGACCCTCGTCCTGCTGGCCGGTCGGCACGGGGAGCCGCCCAGGGAACCGAGGGCGGCTGGCCGGGAACATGACGCCGTCCGCCTGTGTAGGGAGTATCTGCGGGCACACGCGAGGGAGAACGTCACCCTCCAGACCTTGTCCGGGCTCACGGGCCTGAGCCCGTTCCACCTGTGCCGTGTCTTCGGCAAGGCCGTAGGGATGACGCCCCACGCGTACCTGACCCAAGCCCGGGTGAGGCGTGCCAAGGCGCTGCTCAAGACGGGACTGCCCGCGGGCGAGGTCGCCGTGGAGGCGGGGTTCTACGACCAGGCCCACCTGACCCGGCACTTCAAGCGGCTCGTCGGCGTGACCCCCGCCCGGTACGCGAGGGACGCCGCGGTCCGATCGCTGTAGGCGAACGGGTTCGCGGGATCGGGAACCGGAATACCCGACTCAATCGTCCTGTTACTGAAGTCGTCAGCAAACTTGAGCCGAACTGACTCAAGTGATTTGACATCCGGGATCAGGGGGCGGCACCCTGGCCCACAGCAGACTCGACCGGCCGCCCTCCCGGCCTGGACGTTCGTCCGGGCGGAGGCGCCGGCCGGAGCCACATACCGCAAGACGGACCCGACGGAGGACGAGGAACATGGCACGTGCGGTCGGTATCGACCTGGGGACGACCAACTCGGTCGTCGCGATCCTGGAGGGCGGGGAGCCCACGGTGATCGCTAATGCGGAGGGGTCGCGGACCACGCCGTCGGTGGTGGCGTTCGCCAAGAACGGTGAGGTGCTGGTCGGTGAGGTCGCCAAGCGGCAGGCGGTGACCAATGTGGATCGCACGATCCGGTCGGTGAAGCGGGAGATGGGGACCGACTGGAAGACCACGATCGATGGCAAGCCGTTCACGCCGCAGCAGATCAGCGCGTTCGTGCTGCAGAAGCTCAAGCGGGATGCCGAGGCGTATCTGGGTGAGCCGGTGACCGATGCGGTGATCACGGTGCCGGCGTATTTCTCCGATCATCAGCGGCAGGCGACCAAGGAGGCCGGGCAGATCGCCGGGCTGAACGTGCTGCGGATCATCAATGAGCCGACCAGTGCGGCGCTGGCCTATCACCTGGAGAAGGAGAACGAGGCCACGATCTTGGTGTTCGACCTGGGCGGGGGGACCTTCGATGTCAGCCTGCTGGAGGTCGGTGACGGGGTGGTGGAGGTCAAGGCCACCTCGGGGGACAACCACCTGGGCGGTGACGACTGGGATTCCAAGGTCGTGGACTGGCTGGTGGAGCGGTTCCGTAACGCCAACGGGGTGGATCTGAGCAAGGACAAGATGGCCTTGCAGCGGCTGCGTGAGGCGGCGGAGAAGGCCAAGATCGAGCTGTCGTCGTCGTCGGAGACGCAGATCAATCTGCCGTACATCACCGCGTCGGCGGAGGGTCCGCTGCATCTGGACGAGAAGCTGACGCGGGCGGAGTTCCAGCGGATGACCGCTGATCTGCTGGAGCGCACGCGTGGCCCGTTCCAGCAGGTGCTGCGGGATGCGGGGATCGGTGTGGGCGACATCTCCCAGGTGGTGCTGGTGGGTGGGTCCACGCGGATGCCGGCGGTGTCGGATCTGGTCAAGGAGCTGACCGGGGGCAAGGAGCCGAACAAGGGCGTCAACCCTGATGAAGTGGTGGCGATCGGCGCCAGCCTGCAGGCCGGTGTGCTCAAGGGCGAGGTCAAGGACGTCCTGCTGCTGGACGTGACGCCGCTGTCGCTGGGGATCGAGACCAAGGGCGGCATCTTCACCAAGATCATCGAGCGGAACACCACCATCCCCACCAAGCGCTCGGAGACCTTCACCACGGCCGACGACAACCAGCCGTCGGTGGAGATCCAGGTCTTCCAGGGCGAGCGGGAGATCGCCGCCTACAACAAGAAGCTGGGGACCTTCCAGCTCACCGGGCTTCCCCCGGCGCCGCGCGGCGTGCCGCAGATCGAGGTCACCTTCGACATCGACGCCAACGGCATCGTCAACGTCTCGGCGAAGGACCAGGGCACCGGACGCGAACAGTCGATGGTCATCACCGGCGGCTCGGCGCTGCCGAAGGAGGACATCGAGCGGATGGTGCGGGACGCCGAGCAGTACGCCGAGGAGGACCGGCGGCGCAAGGAGGAGGCCGAGGTTCGCAACCAGGCCGACACGCTGGCGTACTCGACCGAGAAGTTCCTGCGGGAGAACGAGGACAAGGTCCCCGCGGAGCTCAAGAGCGAGGTCGAGGAGGCGGTGGCCGAGGTCAAGAAGAACCTGGAGGGCACCGACGTCGACGCGATCCGTACCAGCGCCGAGCGGCTGGCCCAGGTCAGCCAGAAGATGGGCGCCGCGATGTACGCGCAGAACGCCGACGCCGGTGCGCAGGCCGGTGACGCCGGCCCGACGGCCGACGCCCAGGGCGGCGACGACCGGCAGGACGACGAGGTCGTCGACGCCGAGATCGTGGACGACGACAAGGACAAGAAGGACGGTGCCGCGTGACGACCCCTCCCACCAAGGGCGAGGGCGAGGAGCGTGAGGGACCGGTGATCCGCGACAAGCGGCGCATCGATCCCGAGACGGGCAAGGTCAGGGAGACGGCGGCCACGCCGCCGTCGCCCGGCCCGTCCGGCGGGACCGCCTCCGGCGGCGAACCGGCGAAGGAGGCCGGCGAGGAGGTGGCCGCGCTCCAGACGCAGCTCGCCGAGCGCACCCTGGACCTGCAGCGGCTCAAGGCGGAGTACGACAACTACCGCAAGCGGGTCGAGCGGGACCGGGTCGCGGTGCGCGAGCAGGCCCTGGCCAACGTACTGAACGAACTGCTGCCCGTACTGGACGACATCGGCAGGGCACGCGACCACGGCGAACTGGTCGGCGGCTTCAAGTCGGTGGCCGAGTCGCTGGAGGCGACGACCGGCAAGCTCGGGCTCACCCGGTTCGGTGAGAAGGGCGAGCCCTTCGACCCGGTCGTGCACGAGGCGCTGATGCACGGCTACTCGGCCGAGGTGACCGAGACCAGCGTCACCGACGTGCTCCAGCCCGGCTACCGGATCGGCGAGCGCATCCTGCGGCCCGCCAGGGTCGCGGTGGCCGAGCCCGACCCGAACGCCGAATCCGCCGCCGGCGCGGAGGCCGCCGGGCCCGCGGCCGAGGCCGCGCCCGGTGCGGAGGCCGCGTCCGACGGTGAGCAGAACACCGATGGGCCGAAGGGCGACGCCTGACCGGCGGAGCCCCGCACGACCCGGCGCCCGTCCGGCGACCGCCGGTGAGGGCGGACCCTCGCGGTGGCCCCGCTCCCTTCCGGAGCGGGGCCGCCCGAGGTACAGATGAGCTGACGTCAGGCACGACCTGGACGTTTCACCATAAAGCAGTGGCACGAGCAGAGAGCGGGGCGCCGTGAGCACCAAGGACTACCTGGAAAAGGACTACTACAAGGTCCTCGGTGTCTCGAAGAACGCCTCACAGGACGAGATCAAGAAGTCGTACCGCAAGCTGGCCCGCAAGTACCACCCGGACGCCAACAAGGGCGACAGCGACGCCGAGGACCGTTTCAAGGAGGTGTCCGAAGCCTACGACGTCCTGTCGGACGAGAAGCGCCGCAAGGAGTACGACGCGGTCCGCGCGATGCCGCGGGGGTTCCGCGGCGGCCAGCAGGGCGGCTTCGGGTTCGACCTGGGGGACCTCTTCGGGCAGTCCGGGACCGGAGGCGCGGGCGGCGCGGGCGACCGGATCGGCGACCTGTTCGGCGGCCTGTTCGGCCGCGGCGGAGCCGGTACCCGCACGACCGGTGCCCGCAGGGGCCGCCGGGGCGCGGACGTGGAGACCGAGGTGACGCTGTCGTTCGGCCGGGCCATGAACGGCGTGACGGTGCCGCTCAAGCTGACCAGCGAGGCCGCGTGCCCGAGCTGCCGCGGCACCGGGGCCAAGACGGGCACCGTGCCGCGGGTCTGCCCGAACTGCGAGGGCACCGGGCACGAGACCCGCAACCTGGGCAGCTTCGGCTTCCAGGAGCCGTGCCGGGAGTGCCGCGGCCGCGGGCTCGTCGTGGACGACCCCTGCCCGACCTGCAACGGCAGTGGCCGCGCGACCGGCACCCGTACCATCCAGGCCCGGATCCCCGCGGGCGTCGCCGACGGCCAGAAGATCCGGCTCAAGGGCAAGGGCGCCCCGGGCGAGAACGGCGGCCCGGCCGGCGACCTGTACGTGGACATCAAGGTGAAGCCGCACCCGGTGTTCGGCCGCGACCGCGACAACCTGACGCTGACCGTCCCGGTGACGTTCCCGGAGGCGGCGCTCGGCGCCGAGATCAAGGTGCCGACGTTCCAGGGACAGCCGGTGACCCTGCGGCTGCCGGAGGGCACGCCGAACGGCCGCACGTTCCGCGTCCGCGGCCGCGGCGCGACCCGCCGCGACGGCACCAAGGGCGACCTGCTGGTGACGGTGGACGTGCAGGTGCCGCAGAAGGTCGACGACCAGACCCGCGAGGCCCTGGAGCGGCTGCGCGCGAGCGGGGCGGGGGACGACCTGCGCAGCGAGCTGCTGGCCAAGGCACGGGAGGAGTGAGGGAGTCATGAACGCTGATCCGTTCGGCGACGACACCCCGGTCTACGTGATCTCGGTGGCGGCGCAGCTGTCGGGGCTGCACCCGCAGACGCTGCGCACCTACGACCGGATGGGACTGGTGTCGCCCGGCCGCGCCGCCGGCCGTGGCCGCCGTTACTCGATGCGGGACATCGTGATGCTCCGCGAGATCCAGCGGCTCTCCCAGGAAGAGGGCATCAACCTGTCCGGCATCAAGCACATCCTGGAGCTCCAGCGCGAGAACGTCATGCTGCGCGAGCAGCTGACCAAGGCGCACGCCGCGCTGGAGGACCTGGCCAACGAGCTGGAGTCCACCCGGGCCGTGGCGGCGCGGCTGGCGCAGCAGCGCCGGCGGGGGGGCGAGGCCCCGGAGGCCGCGTCCGGCGCTCCGGGCGGCGATCTGGTGCCGATCCGCCACACCAGCGTCGTGGTGTGGCAGGAGCGGCGCGGCAAGGACTGACGGGGGAAAAGAGAATATGGACTACAAGCTGACGCAGAAGAGTCAGGAGGCGGTGTCGGTCGCGGTCCGCAGGACGGCCGCCGAGGGTCACCCGCAGGTCGAGCCGCAGCACCTCCTGGTCGCGCTGATCGGCCTGCCCGAGGGCACGGCCGTCCCGCTGCTGGAGGCGGTCGGCGCGGACTGGCAGGCGCTGCGCCGCCGGGCCGAGGAGCAGCTGTCGGCGATGCCGAAGGCGGCCGGTTCGACCCTGTCGTCCCCGCAGATGTCGCGGCAGCTGATCGTGGCGCTCAACACCGCGGCCAACCGCGCCAAGCAGTTGGAGGACGAGTACGTCTCGACCGAGCACCTGCTGGTCGGCCTGGCCGCGGACGGCGGTCCCGTCGCGGGACTGCTCAAGGAGTTCGGCGCGACCCCGCAGGCGCTGCTGGAGGCGTTCGAGCGGGTCCGCGGCCACGCCCGCGTGACCAGCGAGAACCCCGAGGACACCTACCAGGCGCTGGAGAAGTACGGCATCGACCTGACCTCCGCGGCGCGCGACGGCCGGCTCGACCCGGTGATCGGCCGTGACACCGAGATCCGGCGCGTGGTGCAGGTGCTGTCGCGGCGTACCAAGAACAACCCGGTGCTGATCGGCGAGCCCGGCGTCGGCAAGACCGCCGTGGTGGAGGGCCTGGCGCAGCGGATCGTGGCGGGCGACGTCCCCGAGTCGCTGCGCGGCAAGCGGCTGGTCGCGCTGGACCTGGGCGCGATGGTCGCGGGCGCCAAGTACCGCGGCGAGTTCGAGGAGCGGCTCAAGGCCGTCCTGAACGAGATCAAGCAGAGCGACGGGCAGATCGTCACGTTCATCGACGAGCTGCACACCGTGGTCGGCGCGGGCGCGGCCGAGGGCGCGATGGACGCGGGCAACATGCTCAAGCCGATGCTGGCCCGCGGCGAGCTCCGCATGATCGGCGCGACGACGCTGGACGAGTACCGTGAGCGGATCGAGAAGGACGCGGCCCTGGAGCGCCGGTTCCAGCAGGTGTTCGTGGGCGAGCCGACGGTCGAGGACACCATCGCGATCCTGCGCGGGCTCAAGGGCCGGTACGAGGCGCACCACAAGGTGCAGATCAACGACTCGGCGCTGGTCGCCGCCGCGACCCTGTCCGACCGGTACATCACCGCCAGGTTCCTGCCGGACAAGGCGATCGACCTGGTGGACGAGTCGGCGTCCCGGCTGCGGATGGAGATCGACTCGCGTCCCGTCGAGATCGACGAGCTGCAGCGCGCGGTGGACCGGCTCAGGATGGAGGAGCTGGCGCTGGCGAAGGAGACCGACGAGGCGTCCAGGCAGCGCCTGGAGCGGCTGCGCCGCGACCTCGCCGACCGCCAGGAGCAGCTGAACGCGCTGGTCGGCCGGTGGGAGCAGGAGAAGGCCGGGCTGAACCGGGTCGGTGAGCTCAAGGAGCGCATCGACCAGCTCCGCGGCGAGGCCGAGCGCGCCCAGCGCGACGGCGACCTGGAGACCTCCGCCCGGCTCACCTACGGCGAGATCCCGGCGCTGGAGAAGCAGCTGAACGAGGCCGCCGAGCAGGCCGACGACGGACGGCGCGACGCCATGGTCAAGGAGGAGGTCGGGCCGGACGACGTGGCGGACGTGGTCGCGTCCTGGACGGGCATCCCCGCCGGGCGGCTCCTGGAGGGCGAGACGGCCAAGCTGCTGCGCATGGAGGACGAGATCGGCAAGCGGCTGATCGGCCAGGAGGACGCCGTCCGCGCCGTCTCCGACGCGGTCCGCCGTGCCCGCGCCGGGGTCGCCGACCCGGACCGCCCGACCGGCTCGTTCCTGTTCCTCGGCCCGACGGGCGTGGGCAAGACCGAGCTGGCCAAGGCCCTCGCCGAGTTCCTCTTCGACGACGAGCGGGCGATCACCCGCATCGACATGAGCGAGTACTCCGAGAAGCACTCGGTGGCCCGCCTGGTCGGCGCGCCGCCCGGCTATGTCGGGTACGAGGAGGGCGGCCAGCTCACCGAGGCCGTCCGGCGCCGCCCGTACTCGGCGGTCCTGCTGGACGAGGTGGAGAAGGCCCACCCGGAGGTCTTCGACATCCTGCTCCAGGTGCTGGACGACGGGCGGCTCACCGACGGGCAGGGCCGCACGGTCGACTTCCGGAACACGATCCTGATCCTCACCTCCAACCTCGGATCGCAGTTCCTGGTGGACCCGACGCTGGAGAACGGCGCCAAGCGGGACGCCGTCCTGAGCGCGGTGCGCGCCGCGTTCAAGCCGGAGTTCCTGAACCGGCTGGACGACGTCATCCTCTTCGACGCCCTGTCCACGCAGGAGCTGACCCGCATCGTGGACCTCCAGGTCGACCGCCTCGCCAAGCGCCTGGCCGACCGCCGGCTGACCCTCACGGTCACCGACGCGGCCCGCGAGTGGCTGGCCCTGACCGGCTACGACCCGCTGTACGGCGCGCGCCCGCTGCGCCGCCTCGTGCAGACCGCGATCGGCGACCAGCTCGCCAAGGAGCTGCTGTCGGGCCACATCCAGGACGGCGACGAGGTCGTGGTCGACCTGGACGAAGCCGCCGACGCCCTCACGGTCGTCCCGGCGAGCGGCCTGACCCTCACCAAGTCCTGACCCCGAGACAAGGCGGGGCGGCCCTGGGGCCGCCCCGCCTTGAAGACGGGCGTGTGTGTGGATCCAGCCTTGGTGGCAGCGGCCCGCCACGTTCCGGCTCCTGGACGCCCCCGAGACCAAGGAGGCCCTGCGCCACACGACCTCCCCGCTGGCGCTGGTGGTGTCGGAGGACATCTACCAGTCCATCGTCCGCCACGGCTACGAGGGCGTCCTCGCACGGACCTACGCGCCCCTCGTCCAGATCTGGACGAACGGGTGCAGCAGCAGCGTCTTCGGGACCTCGTCCACCGGGTGGATGAGCGCGAGCACCCCGTCGCCGCGGTCCACGAAGGGCTCGCGGTGGCGCCGCCTGATGCCGGAGCGCTCGAAGGCGACCGGGTCGGCGCGCTGCGCGGCAGCGTCGAGATCACCGGCGGGCCGGACGCGGGCACGACCGTGCGGATCACCTTGCCCGACGCCTGACGGGCGCTGACCGGTCAGAACCAGGTCCTGATCAGATCGACGATCACGGGATGGGCCGCGTCCGCGTCGTCCACCACCGGGATCAGGTTCCACTTGTCGCAGGCGGTGCACGGATGCGACAAGCCGAGCCGCACGACCTCCCCGACCTCGACCTGGGAGCCGCGCAGGTAGGTGTGCTGGTCGTTGAGGGCGGTGACGCGCGCCCCCGCCACCGGTTCCGCGCCCCTGCCGCGGACGAACTGCGGCATGGGCATGTCCTCGTCGAACGGGAGGTCGCGCTTGCCCGCGTCCAGCAACGCCAGTCCCGGTTCGGGACGGGACACCACGCGCGCCCACCCGTGCATCGCCGACCTGAACCGGTCCGGGCCTGGGAGGGTGCGGGCGAACGGGGATATCTGCCGGTAGAAGCCGTCGTCATGGATGATGTACGCGCCCGACCGCAGCACCACCGTCGCGTCCAGCCCGCCCAGCGCGTCCACGACCTGGTCGAAGTACGAGCTGCCGCCCGCCGTCACCACCGGCTCGTCCGTCTCGTACGAGAGCCGCCCGTACAGGTCGGCCAGCCGCCGCAGGTAGGTGTCGACCGCGGCCAGCCCTTCGCTGGACGAGTCATGCGCGAGCGCGCCCTCGTAACCGGCGGTGCCCACCAGCCGTAGCGTCGCGGCCTTGCGGACGGCCTCCGCCACGGTGACGGCGTCGTTCTCATCCCGGACGCCGGTTCGTCCATGAGGGCCGCCGAGTTCCACGCACACATCGACCTGCCGCTGCGCGCGCGCAGTACGCAGCGCCCCGTCCATCAACTCCACGGAACGGACCGAATCCACCCAGCACAGGAAGTCGAACTCCGGCTCGTTTTCGAGTTCGCCCGCCAGCCATGCCAGGCCCGCCTCGTCCAGCAGCGAGTTGGCCAGCAGGACGCGGCACACCTTGAACGCCCGCGCCACCCGCACCTGAGGCAGGTTCGCAACGGTGATGCCCCACGCGCCCGCGTCGAGCTGCCGCCGCCATAGCTGCGGGGCCATCGTCGTCTTGCCGTGCGGGGCGAGTTCCACCCCGGCCTTGCGCGTCCAGTCGGCCATCAGGCGCACGTTGTGGTCGAGCGCGCTCTCGTCGAACGTCAGCAGGGGGGTGCCGAACTCGTCCAAGGGCCGGTGTGCGCGCACATAGTCCCGGACGGTGCTTCCATGGGCGGACGCGGGTATCGCCTTGTAACGCCAGTCGAGAACCTCGTCGCCCAGCGCGTCCACCGCGTCTCTGTCGATGCCCACATGATCTCCCTACCACTCCGGGCGGGCTACCACTCTCGATGATCGCCACGGGTCGGCACCGCCCAGCGGCACGCCGACGTCCGCCGGCGTCGGGTCGATTATGATCACTTCTGTCACCATCACCCCGCTCGCACCGATACCGTTCTGATGTGCGGCTGAACCCCTTTGATCTCCGCCTGGACCCCTCTGACCTGCGGCTGGACCGTTCGGAACTGATCACCCGCCGCAGGGCCCTCTGGTTGATGGGCATGGGCGGCGCGGCGCTTCTGGCGGCCGACGCGGCGTCGCCGACCCGCGCCGGAATGGCCGACCAGGGGCAATTCGTCGTGCGCCCGGCTACCCACGCGACACCGCCGCCCCGGCGGCCCACGCCCCGGCCCGCGTCCTGGACGTCCGCGCGGCTCGCCGCGACGACGCCGAAGAAGCCCATCAGCGACCTCCGGCAGCTCGTCCCGCCGCCGCCCGGAGCGTCGGTCGCGCTCACCCTCGACGACGGCCCCGACCCCAGGTGGACCCCGCGGATCCTGGACCTGCTGGACGAGCACGACGTGCGCGCCACGTTCTTCGCCATCGGCTCGCAGGTCAAGCGGTATCCCAAGATCACCCGGCGGATCGTGGACGCCGGGCACCAGATCTGCAACCACACCATGAACCACCCGATCTCCTTCCGGGGGATGTCCGGGAAGCGGCTGGAGACGGAGATCGGCGAGGCGCACGACCGGATCGCGCAGGTCTCCGGGGTGGTCCCCACGTTCTTCCGCGCCCCGGGCGGCAACTGGACGCCCCGGGTGCTCGACGTCGTCGCCGAGCACGGCATGCTGCCGCTGGACTGGGCGGTGGACCCCCGCGACTGGTCCCGCCCAGGGGTCGGCCGTATCCGCAAGGCGCTGCTCAAATGCGAGGCCGGGAACATCCTGCTCGTCCACGACGGCGGCGGCGACCGGTCCCAGACGCTGAAGGCGCTGCGGTCCGTCATCCCGGAACTGAAGAAACGCGGTATGACCTTCGTCTCCCTTTGACCGTTCTCGCATGCGATGGTGGAGCCAGGGGGCGTGGCCGGAAGGTGTAGCTGGCTACACCCCCCATTGGGGATGAAGGCACACTGCGCATGCCGGGGATCGGCCGAAGACTGGACGCTGTGATCCCAGGCGACGTGCGGAGGAACCGGTGGTAGGCGAGATGACGCGGGAAGACCGGCGGACCTGGCTGGACACGCGGGCACGGGCCCCCTGGCACGGCTTCCGGCTGTGGCTGCTCTCGTTCCCCACGATGATCGTGGTCACCTGGATGAACACCGCCGTGTCGTTGATCAGCATCGGGGTGGGCATCCCGATGATCCCCTCCGCCGCGAAGCTCCAGCGCCGGATGACCAACGTCTACCGCGACCGGATCGGCGCGTGGACCGGCCGCCCCATCGAACGTCCCTACCTGCCGCACACGAAGGGGAGCTTCGCCACCATGACCCGCGCGCAGCGGTGCTTCATGCGGGCCGTCTCCGACCCGGCCACCTGGCGGGACTACTCCTTCCTGATGTGCGAGCCGATCGTGGCCGTCTTCACCTGCGCGCTGCCGTTCCTCCTCATCGTGTACGGGGTGTGGGGGTGGATGCTGTCGCTGTGGGCCGGGTCGGTGCTCGGCGACATCGGCGCCCAGGACTGGTACGTGATGATCCCGATCAGCCAGGACTACACGCAGCAGCCCGAGCGGGTCGTCGGCACCGCCGTCCTCGGCACCCTCTTCATCGCGGTCGGCTTCCTGATCGGGCCCGCGATGCTCGACTACCACGCCCGGTGGGCCCGCTGGCTGCTCGGCCCCACCGAGAAGGCGAAGCTGGCGCTGCGCGTCCAGCACCTGACCGAGACCCGGCACGACGCCGTGGACGTCTCCGCCGCCGAACTGCGCCGCATCGAGCGGGACCTGCACGACGGCGCCCAGGCCCGGCTCGTCGCGATGGGCATGAGCCTCGGCGCGATCGAGCACCTGCTCGACAAGGACCCGGAGAAGGCCCGGCTGCTGCTCGCCGAGACCCGCGCGTCGTCCGCCAAGGCCCTCGCCGAGTTGCGCGACCTGGTCCGCGGCATCCACCCGCCCGTGCTGGCCGACCGCGGTGTCGGGGACGCCGTCAAGGCGCTCGCCCTCGACCACCCGCTCCCGGTGGAGGTGACCGTCGAGCTTCCGGGACGTCCCGAGGCGCCGGTCGAGTCCGCCGTCTACTTCGCGATCTGCGAGATGCTGACCAACGCCGCCAAGCACTCCGGCGCCCGGCGCGTGTGGGTGGAGCTCACGCACAACGACGGCACGCTCCGCGCCACCGTCACCGACGACGGGCAGGGCGGCGCCTCTCTGGAGGCCGGTACGGGGCTGCGCGGCGTCGAACGCCGGATCGGTACCTTCGACGGTGTCCTGGCCCTGAGCTCCCCGCCCGGCGGCCCCACCATCGTCACGTTGGAGGTTCCTTGCGACCTGCGTACCACGTCCCACCCGTGAGCCGCCGCTGATGCGCGTCGTCCTGGCCGAGGACCTGGCCCTCCTGCGGGAGGGCCTGGTCAGCATGCTGGAGGCGCACGGCTTCGAGATCGCCGCCGCCGTCGACAACGGCCCGTCGCTGATCAAGGCGCTGCTCGACCACCGTCCCGACGTGGCGGTGGTCGACGTGCGGCTGCCGCCGTCCTTCACCGATGAGGGACTCCAGGCCGTGCTGGAGGCGCGCCGCCAGGTTCCGGGCCTGCCGGTGCTGGTGCTGTCGCAGTACGTCGAGCAGCTCTACGCCCGCGAGCTCCTCGCCGACGGCACCGGCGGCATCGGCTACCTGCTCAAGGACCGGGTGTTCGACGCCGCCCAGTTCATCGACTCCGTCCGCCGGGTCGCCGCCGGGGGCACCGCGATGGATCCCGAGGTCATCTCCCGGCTGGTGGCCCGCACCACCCGCGAGGAACCGCTGGCCCGCCTCACCCCCCGCGAGCTCGAAGTGCTCGAACTGATGGCGCAGGGACGTTCCAACGCCGCGATCGCCCAGCAGCTCGTCGTCACCGAACGGGCCATCAGCAAGCACACCGCCAACATCTTCGACAAGCTCGGCCTGGCCGTCTCCGACGACGACAACCGCCGCGTCCTCGCCGTCCTGGCCTACCTCAACCGCTGACCCCGTCAGGCCCACGCAAACCGGGCTTTGGGCTGCCCCGTCCCCACCAGGGTGAATATCCTGCCTGCCAGGACTCATCCGGAGGGTCGTGCCCATGACATGGATTCTGGTCCTGCTCTGCCTGGCGATCGCCGGTCGCGAGCTCTACCTCGCGTTCGACCGCAGGCGCCCCGCCGTCCCGGACCTCCCCGATCTGCGCAGGCGGCTGAGCCTCCTGGAGGGCGTCCGCGGCGAGCTGGAACACCACCACGCCACCCATGACGATCAGATCGCCCGCCTGGCGTCCACCCAGGCCAAACAGGCCGAATCGGTGATCGAGGCCGACGCCCGGATCCGCTCCCTGATCGACCAGATCAACGACCGGATGCTGCCCGAGGTCAACGCCCGCCTCAACCAGCAGAACGAGGCCATCGACCGTCTCGACGCCGAGGTGACCCGCCTCCGCGACCACCTCGTCGCCCGCCTTGAGGCGTCCGTGGCCACGTCCCTCGGCGCCGACCCGGCCGACACGATCGCGGGCGCCCTGGGCTCCGCCGCCAGCCCGAGCCCTGACCTCACCCACGCCTACGAACGCCTCGCCGCCCAGTACGGCTTGCGCGTCGAACTGACCGCCCCCGCCGCCTACCGCATGCCCGACAGCGACTCGGCCTGGCAGACCCGCTACTACTTCACCGGCCGAAGCCCCCGCGAACTGGAAAGCGACTTCCTCGACCTGCTTCGCGACCTCTCCACGCCCCCCGCCGACGACGCCCGCCTGGACCCCGTCCAGGACCTCATCGGCGCCCTCAAGCAGATCGACCAGGGCGGAGCCCAACTGGGCCCCCTCGTCATCACCCGGACCCCGAGCTCCCTGCTCTGCGCCGTCCTCCCCCTGGCCGACCTCCTGAAGGCCGAACCCGCCGCCCTGATCTCCGATCCGGCGACCACGACGACCCGCCTGACCCAGCTCCCCGCCACCCGCCTCCACAACCCGTCATCCCAGTGACGGGGCCCGCTCCCCGCGGGGCCGTCCCGCACCCCGATCCCGGTGGGCAGGAGGGCTGGCCTCCACGCCTTGCCGCTTTCCGATGATTCCGCGCTGGCCGAGGCGTTCGAGTGGCGGTGCGGCAGCGCCGGAGGAGACTTCGGGGGAGGAGCTCGCCGAGCATGGGCGGGGGTTGCTGCTGGCGGGCGCCTATGCGGATGAGGTCGGCCGCGGGGCATGCCGCCTGGGCGGTGATCGATCGGCGGTCCGGCCGCACCGGGGCGTGGGGCTAGGGGGTCAGGATGGCTTCCAGGACGGTCTCGGTGTCGGTCAGGTCGGGGATGACCCGTTCCGCGCCGCAGGCGCGGAGGGCGGAGGCCGGGGTGGAGCCGGTGGCGACGGCCACGACCCTCGCGCCGCCCTCGTGGCCCGCTCGGACGTCGTGCGGGGTGTCGCCGATCAGGACGGTCGTGGACTCGTCGAAGACCTGGCCGTACTTGCGTTCGGCGCGCTGGCGGGCCAGCCGGACCAGCGGGTGACGTTCCACGCCGTCCATCCCGTAGGCGCCGACCTGGAAGTCCACGAAGCCGTCCAGCCCGAAGGCCAGCAGCTTGTAGCGCGCGATCGGCTCCATGTTGCCGGTGAGGACGGACTGCACCACGTCCGGGCGGTCGGCGAGGGCACGCAGGGCGGCGTGCGCGCCGGCGAGGACGCGGCCCCGGACGGCCAGTTCGTGGCGGCGCGTCGCGAACGACTCGGCGAGCAGGGCGGTGAACGTCGTGATGAGGTCGCCGGTGGGCTCGATGTCGTGCAGGAGCAGCGTCTCCGCGGTGATCGCCCGGTCGGTGCGGCCCGCCATCTCCGCGTGCCTCTCCAGGGGACGCCCGATGACCTGCTGGAACACCGCCGCGTACGCCTCCCGGCCGACGCCGCCCGCGTTGATCAGCGTGTGGTCGATGTCCCACAGCACCAGGGTTCGCACGCCTGGATCGTAGGCGACTGGGTCGGCGCTCGACGGGTATCGGCTGCCTATGACCGAGAAGAGCGACAGGAAGTCGTTCGCGGATCGGCGGGCGGAGAGCGGTGCGCCGCAGGAAGAGGAGCCCGATTTCGCGGAGGAGCACGAGCCCGGTCCGTCCGACCCCCCGAACGCCCCCGCCGACACCCCCGGTGGCGAAGACGACGGGTACAGTTCGCAGACCGAAATCCCTTGATCCGACATGAGCGGGCCGCGCGAGAGGATCTCGCGCGGCCCGCTTCTCACAGGCTCAGCCGGGGTAGGGCGACTGCTGGTCGGGCGGTACGCCGCCGCCCTTGCCGCCGCCCTTGTTCCCCTTGTCGGTCCCGTGGGCGTGGCCCTTCTGGCGGGTCGGCTTCGGGTCGGTGGCCTCGGGCGCGGGCTCCTCGTTCACGGCCGTGCGCTCGGACCTGCTGATCTCGCGTTGCTGCGGGTTCGGCATGTCCACTCCCTCCGATTCCCCTCGATGAGCGGTCAGGGTTTGAGCGGGTCGTGGCCGACGGACATCAGCGACCGCCGCCACTCCTCGTTCCGCTCGGCGCTCGGAGGCGGATTCTCCGTGCGGTCCTCGACGTAGTCCACGACCTGGCGCATCACGTCGGTGTCGTGCGGTGTGAGGTCCCTCTTGCGTTTCCGCAGCACCTCCACCACCTGGGTGCCGAGCTCCGGAAGGTGCATGTCCGGATCCGGCGGGAACGCGCCGTCCTCGTTGGAGGCGTCGGTGAGCAGCCACACCCGGATCTCGTCCGAGGTCATGTTGACGACCTGGTGGAACTGCTCCCAGAGCCGCTCGACGTCCGCGGGTGTCGGTTCGGCCATTCGTCTCTCCTTCCGGGCGTCAGGCGGGTATCGCGCCGTACGGGACGGACGCCGTCGTGTTCTCGCTCCCTGGTGTCTCGGCTGATGGGCTTCGTTAGCCGCGCGTACCCGGCGAAAGGCCCGGTATGCCCAAAATCGTGCAAAGCACCCGGTCAGGCGCGCTGGACGCCCTCCACCAGGGTGGCGACGATCTCGGCGGCGGGCGCGTCCACGGCGAGCCTGAACGAGGTCCCCGCCCACAGGCTCATGGCGTCCGGGTCCCCATGTTCGGCCGCGGACCTGCGCAGCGGCGAGGTGAGGTAGTGGACGTCCGGGTACGCGGCGGGGGCCTGCTCCCCGTGCTCCTCGACGAACCTGTTCACCAGGCTCCGCGCGGGACGTCCGGTGAACGCCCTGGTCGGCGACGTGCGGGTGTAGCGGGGATCGGCCAGCGCCGCCTTGTGGACGGGATGCGCGCCGCTCTCGGGGCAGCGCAGGAACGCGGTCCCCAGCTGGGCCGCGTCGGCGCCCAGTTCGATCACCTCGGCGATGTACTCGCCCGTCCCGAGGCCCCCGGCGGCGATCAGCGGCACCGTGGTGATCGTCCGGACGGCGGCCAGCAGCTCCCGCAGCGGGGTCCCGGCCGTGTCGTTCACGAACGACCCCTGGTGGCCACCGGCCTCCACCCCCTGGACGCACAGCGCGTCGGCTCCGGCGGTGGCGGCGGACAGGGCCTCGTCCTGCGTGGTGACGGTGACGATCACGAACGTGCCCTGGACCTGGAACTCCGACACCGTGCCGAGGTCCGGGCAGCCGAAGGTGAAGCTCACCACGGGCGGCGGGTCGGCCAGCAGATCCTCGATCTTGGCGTCCCAGTCGTCGGTGCGATCACCGGGCGGGCTTCCCGGCCCCACCCCCAGCCGTTCGGCCTCGGGCAGCAGGTGCTTCCAGTACGCCCGCACGGCCGAGCCGTCCACCGCGTCCACGGCGGGCATGAACACGTTCACCCCGAAGGGACGCGAGGTCAGCCCCCGGGTCTGGGTGATCTCCTCCCGTACCGCGGCGGCGCTCTTGTAGCCCGCGGCCAGGAACCCGAGCCCGCCCGCCTCCGACACCGCCGCCGCCAGCGCCGGCGTGGAGGCGCCGCCCGCCATGGGCGCCTGGACGATCGGATGCTCGATGCCCAGCCGTTCCAGCGATCCCGCCCGATCCAGCATGACCCCTCCTCGCGGCCCGCGAAATACTACGGGGTGACCTACCAACGAAGAGGGGCGGGAATGCGGGTTTTGCTGCACTACGACATGGAGTTTCCCGGAGCCGACGGGCTCGACGTGGTGAGCTGCCCGCAGGAGGACGACGAGCGGTTCGCCGAGCTGCTGCCCGAGGCGGAGGTCATCTGGCACAACCTGCGGCCCCTGACGGCGGCCGATTTCGACCGGGCGCCGAAGCTGCGCCTCGTCCAGAAGCTCGGTAGCGGGGTGAACACGATCGACCTGGACGCGGCGGAGGCGCGCGGGATCGCCGTCGCGAACATGCCGGGCCGCAACGCGCAGGCCGTCGCGGAGGCGACCCTGCTGCTCATGCTCGCCGCGCTGCGCCGCGTGATCACCTTCGACGCCCGCACCCGGGAGGGACGCGGCTGGCCCGCGGGAGGCGCCCTGGTCGGCGGGGAGCTGAAAGGCCGCACGGTCGGGCTGCTGGGCGGCGGCCAGATCGCCGGTCTCGTCCGCGGGACGCTGGAGGCGATCGGCGCCCGCGTCCTGTACACCTCGCGGACGCGGCGCCCGGACGACCCGGCCTGGCGCGAGCTGGACGACCTGCTGCGGGCGAGCGACGTCCTCTCCGTCCACATCCCGCTGACCGACGACACGCACCACCTCCTGGACGCGCGCCGCCTCGCGCTGCTGCCGCCCGGCGCGATCGTCGTCAACACCGCCCGGGGCGCGATCATCGACGAGGCGGCGCTGGTCGCGGCGCTGTCGTCGGGCCGGCTGGGCGGCGCGGGCCTGGACGTGTTCGAGCAGGAGCCGGTGCCGCCGGACAACCCGCTGCTCGCCCTGGACAACGTGGTGGTCATGCCGCACGTGGCGTACCTGACCCGGGAGACCTGGGACCGCTACTTCGACACCGCCGTCGAGAACTGCCGCCGCCTCGCCGCGGGCGAGGAACTGCTGCACAGGGTCCGCTAGCAGGGTCCGCTAGCAGGGCGCGTCGGCGGCCTATCCCCGCAGCGAGTACCGGATCGGCAGCCGCTTGAGGCCGCCGACGAAGGTGGTGGCGGTGAGTTCGGGCGTGCCGTCCAGCTCGATCGACTCCAGCCGGGGCAGCAGTTCCTCGAAGAACGCGCGGGTCTCGATGCGCGCCAGCGCCGCGCCCAGGCAGTAGTGGACGCCGAATCCGAACGCCAGGTGCTTGTTGGGGTCGCGGCCCACGTCGAAGGTGAACGGGTCGTCGAAGACCTCCTCGTCCCGGTTGGCCGAGGGGTAGGACAGCAGCACCGACTCGCCCTCGCGGATCGTGACGTCCCGCAGCTTGTAGTCGGCGGTGGCGGTGCGCATGAACTCCTTGACCGGGGTCACCCAGCGGATCATCTCCTCCACCGCCAGTGGCATGAGGGAAGGGTCGTCCCGCAGGCGCTGGAGCTGGTCCGGGTGCTCGATGAGCGCGTGCAGGCCGCCGGCGACGGTGGAGCTGGTGGTGTCGTGCCCGGCGGTGGCGATGATCACGTAGTAGGAGGCGGTGTCGAAGTCGTTCAGCGGCTCCCCGTCCACCCTGGCGTTGGCGATGGCGGAGGCCAGGTCGTCGGTGGGACGGGCGCGCCGGGCCTCGGTGAGCTGCTGGAAGTAGGCGAAGAAGTCCATCAGGACCTGGAGGACCTCTTCCGGGCTGTCCCCGCGGCGCAGGTCGGAGTCGTCGCCGCCGAACAACTCCTGGGTGAGCTTGAGCATGCGGTCGAAGTCGGACTCCGGCAGCCCGAGCAGGGACAGGATCACGTACAGCGGGTAGTGCACCGCGACCTGCTGGACGAAGTCGCAGGTGTGGCCGAGGATCGCCATCCGGTCGACGTACCGGCGGGCCAGCTCCCTGATCCGCGGCTCCAGCTCGCGCATCGCCTTGGGACGGAACCAGTCCGCGCCGATCGCGCGGATCACCCGGTGGTCGGGGTCGTCCATGTGGATGAGCGTCCGCAGCGCGATGCCCTGCTCGGCCCGCTCGCGGTTGATCTGGTCCTGGAGGGCCGTGGCCAGCAGGGGCCGCGGCGCGTTCAGGAACAGCTCGTGGTTGCGCTCGATCTCCAGGACGTCGGCGTGCTTGGTGATCGCCCAGAAGGGGTTGTAGCCGTCCCGTTCGACCCAGTGCACCGGGGCGTCCCTGCGCAGCAGGGCCAGCGCCGCGTGCAGCCGTGCGTCGTCGGCGTACGCGGTCGGATCGGCGAGCGCGCGGCCCGCCTCCTCCACGGTGAGGCTCATGTGTCCGGCTCCTTCGATCGGCAGCGCCGCCCGCAAGGAACCTAAAAGCCGAACCCCATTCGGTCAACCATCCGCGGGCGGCCGAGTATCGATCAGTGCGCCGTCCGCCAGATCCTTGAACCGTTCGAGATCCTCGGACGGGGCGTCGATGCCCCGCAGGGCGCCGTGGTCGGCCAGATGCGCGGACGCGTAGAGGCGGGCGACCAGGGCCTTGCGGTCGGTGCCCAGCTCGGCGCGCTCCCAGCCGGCCTGTTCCAGCAGCAGCGCCGCCGCGTACACGTCCGCCATGTACTGGGCCAGCGGGTACAGGCGCGCCTCGGCCGTGACCCGGTCCAGCCCCGACCACCGGTTGATCGCCTTGCGCAGGTCGCCGACGCGCTGGTGGACGAGGTCGGCCGTGGCGGCGTCGCCCTCCGGGGCGCGGGCGGCGGCCTCCTCGACGCGGTCGAGGAACGGCAGGTGCGCCTGCTCCCTCTCCATGGCGCGGCGCACGTCCAGGCACAGGATGTTGTCGCCGCCCTCCCAGATCGGGTTGACCTGCGCGTCCCGGAGGATCCTCGCGACCGGCCACTGCTCGATGTAGCCGTTGCCGCCGTGGATCTCGATGGCGTCGCTGGCCGCCGTCACGCCGAGCCGGGCCGCGCGCAGCTTGATCAGCGCGGGGGCGAGCCGCAGCCGGGGACGGCCCAGGTAGCCGTCGAACACCAGCGCCTGCGCGGCCTCCGTCTCCACGATCAGCTCCGCCAGCTTGCGGCGCATCAGCGGCTGCTCGTACAGCGGCGCCCCGAACGCCTCGCGGGCCCGCGTGTAGCACAGCGACTCGACCAGCGACCGGCGCGCGCAGCCCAGGCCCATCGCCGCGATCGCGAGCCGGGCGCCGTTGGTCAGCTCCATCATCCGCGCCAGGCCCTTGCCGTCGCCCGCGCCGCCCTCGGTGGACGCCGGGGCGAGCAGGAACGCCTCGGCGTCGGTGAACTCGATCTCGGCGGAGGCGACGGAGCGGGTGCCGAGCTTGTCCTTGAGACGCCGGATCCGGACGCCGTTGCGCGTCCCGTCCCGGCGGTCCCGCAGGACGAGGAACGGCGCGATGCCGCGCACCCCGTCCACGGCCCCCTCGGGCTTGGCCAGCACCACGAACGCCGACCCGTTGGCATTGGACGCGAACCACTTGAAGCCGTTCAGCCGCCAGGCGCCGTCGGCGTCGGGGGAGGCGGTGGACTCCAGGGCCCCGAGGTCGGAGCCGCCGGAGCGCTCGGTGAGCATCTGCGCGGCCTCTCCGGAGAACTCACCGGCCGCGAACAGCTCCCGCACGCGGGCCTTGACGTCCTCGGGCGCGAACAGCTCGGTCAGCCGCACCACCATGTCGCCGCCCGTGCCCAGCGCACAGGCCATCCCGATGTCGGCCTGGTCGAGCAGGTAGCTCCAGGCCACCTCGATCGGCGCCGGGTCCACGCCCGCCGCCTTCGCCTCGGCGTGGAAGTCGGGACGGTTGGACGCGGAGGCCACCAGCTCGCGCCGGGCCGCCTCGAACGACGCCGGCATCACGACCTGGCTGATGTCGCGTCCCCACCGGTCGTACTTCTCCAGGCGCGGCGGGTTGCGGTCGGTCTCCTCCGCCCACCGCGCGACCGGGCCGCCCATCAGCGCGCCCAGCTCGGTCAGGCGCGGCTCGGCCCACGCCAGGCCGTCCGCTCCCAGGTGCCGCCGCATGAGGAAGCGCAGCGTCGGGTCGCTGGTGTACCAGTTGAGGCCGACGGCCCCTTGGTAGCGCTCGGTCGCGTACCGGCGGGCCTTGCCGGGGCCGCCGAAGGGAAGCCTGTCCACGGGCTCGATGAGGTAGGAGGCCATATCCGGACATTACACTCTTGCTACACCTGGCGGAAGTCTGTAATCGAGGGGTGCCCGGCATGGCGAACGGTCTCGGGCTGCGTCCGCTGACGGCGCGGTCGGTCGTGCTCAGCACGCTGCTCGGACTGCACCCGCCCCGCCTCGGCGCCCGCGGCTTCGTCCGGGTCGGCGAGCTGTTCGGCATCGCCGAGGGCACGATCCGGGTGGCGCTGTCGCGGATGGTGGCCTCCGGCGACCTCGTCCAGACCGGCGGCGTCTACGAGCTGTCCGAACGGCTGCGGCTCCGGCAGGCCCGGCAGGACGAGGGCCGCTTCCCGCGCACCCGGCCCTGGGACGGCACCTGGGAGATCGCCGTGATCACCGCCGAGCGCCGACCCGCCGCCGAGCGCGCCGCGCTGCGCCAGGCCATGTCCGAGCTGCGGCTGGCCGAGCTGCGCGAAGGCACCTGGCTGCGGCCCGCCAACCTGACCAGGGACTCCCGGCCCCCGATCGTCGAACGCCAGTGCACCTACCTCTCCGGGCGCCCCGAAGGCGATCCCGCGGCGCTGGCCGCCACGCTGTGGGACCTGGACGCCTGGGCGTCCACGGCCCATGACCTGCGTGCCCTTCTCGGGAAGGCGGGCACGCTGGCCGAGCGGTTCACGGTGTCGGCGGCGGTACGGCGCCACCTGCTCCGCGACCCGCTCCTGCCCGTACCGCTGCTGCCCGACGCCTGGCCCGGCCCTGACCTGCGGGAACACTACGAGCGGTACGAGGCCGGGTTCGAGCGCGTGCTGGCCGAGCACATCTTCGGGGGCGACTAGCCGCCCCCGTCCGGGCGTCCCGGGGCCACCAGCTTCTCCATCTCGGCGCGGATCGGCTCGGGGACGGCGACCGGCCGCCGATCCTCACGGCCGACGAACACGTGCACGAAGTGGCCCTCGGCGACCAGCGTCCCGTCCGGGCGGTACAGCCCGACCTCCCACCGGACGCTGGAACGCCCGAGTCTCCCGATCCGCAGCCCTAGCTGGATCGGCTCAGGGAAGGACACTTCCGCCTTGTACGAGCAGTGCGACTCCACGCACAGCCCGATGATCTCGGCCGTGCCCGGGTCGAACCCGGCCGACCGGATCATCCACTCGTTGATGGCCGTGTCCATCAGCGAGTAATGGACGACGTTGTTGACGTGGCCGTAGAGGTCGTTGTCCTTCCACCGCGTCGGAACCGTCACCCAATGCGCGTAGTCGTCGTTCACGGCGTCCAGAATAGGAACCGCCGGACCGGGCGGGATCCGCGGCTCTAGTGGCGGCGCCCGCCACGGAGCCTGGCCAGGATGCCGCGCACCTTGGCCTGCGTACGGGGGTCGCGCGCCAGCCGTTCGGCGCGGGCGCGGGCCTGCCGCCCCTGGGGACCATGCAGAAAACGCTTGATCCGATCAACGAGCGAAGCCATACCGAACTCCTCCATGTCGGGCGCGCGGGGCGGGTCCAGCGAGCCTCACCTGGACAACGAACGCCGGACGCCCGAAAGTTGCAACCATACGGATCTTTTTGTTGCCCCGGTACGGGGCCATGGCACCTGTTCTCACCGACATTTTTCCGGACCCCTTCGTGTCTGCGGAAGAATTGTGCGAATAGGAAATTCGCCGGTCGGCGGTGAACTATGTCGGGCCCGCACATCTCGTGTGTGCCGGGTCGTCCGGTGAAACGAGATCCTTGCTGGTCAGCGGGGCAGATCAAGGAGAAGGGCATCGGCGAAAGGGGGTTCGACGCGGAATTCGCCGGTCTTGCGCCAGCCGTTCCGCAGGTACCAGCCGTAGGCGTCGGCATTGACGACGGCGGCGAGGGTGGCGTAGGGCTCGGGACGGTTGTCGAGGAGCGCCGATAAAAGCGCCCGGCCGATGCCTTCCCTGCGGCGCGGCCTGTCCACCATGAGTTCGATCACGGCGAATTTGGGCGCGGCGAGGATCGCGGCGGACGGCCTGGACGCGGCGGCCCACCAGGCGCCGGGCGGCATGGGAAAGCCGAAGGTGTAGCCGGCGAGCACGCCGTCCCGGCGGGCGGTGATGAGGGTGAAGTCCCTGGTCAGGGCCTGTTCGCGCGTTCTGCTGGCGAAGCGCGCCCGGGAGAACTTCGGCGCGGAGTCGTAGGGCGGCTCGGCGTAGACCCGCTCGTACAGGTCGGCCATCTCGTCCAGCGTGCCGAGCGGGATGTGCCCGGGGTGGCGGCTGAGGTAGGTCTCCGCCATGCTCGCCGCTCCTTGGTCGTGCCGGGTACGTGGGACCCCGGGAGGACCGTACCCACATCGGAGGGCTTTTCCTCGTCGGGGGTATTGGGGGGAGCTTCGCCTGGCCTCCGGTCGGCCGCACGCCGTTCCGGAGGCCAGGCGCGACCGTCAGGCGCTCGCCGCCGCGGCGCGGCGGTAGGCCCCGGCGGTCTGGCGGATGGTGACGTTGATGGTGTTCCAGGCGTTGATCTGGGCGATCCCCATGATCAGGGCGGCCAGGGTCTCCTCGTCGTAGTGGTCGGCGGCCTGCTCCCAGACGTCATCGGGGACACCGCCGGGGTTGTCGGCGATCCGGGTCGCGGCCTCGGTGAGGGCGAGGGCGGCGCGCTCCTCGTCGGTGTAGTACGGGGCCTCGCGCCAGGCCGCCACCGACCAGAGGCGCTCGTCGGTCTCCCCGGCCCGCTTGGCGTCGTGGGAGTGCATGTCGACGCAGAGGCCGCAGCCGTTGATCTGGCTCGCGCGGAGCTTGATCAGATGCAGCGTGGTGTCGGGAACGCCGCTCTCGTGCAGGAACTTCTCGACCTGTCGCATCGCCTTGTAGGCGCCGGGGGCGAGCGCGGAGATGTTGTCCATGCGCGGTTTCATGTGTGTCTCCTCCTCTTAATTGGACATTTTGTGTCCAGGTTCACGCCACAGGGAGGGCGCGGGTCGGTGGGTACGGGCCGGGGGCGGGTCAGTTACGGGCGTGCCAGGCCCGGATGCGTTCGCCCAGGCGGGGCGACACCCGTTCGGCCTGTTTGCGGACGTCGGCGAGGGTCTGCGCGGCCAGGGCGCGCCGCCACGCCAGTTCGGCGCGGTGCATCGCGATGCTCACCGCGCACGGGATCTCGGTTTCGGGCCCGGACGACCCGGCGCCCATGCCGCGGCGGCGGATCTCGGTGCACTGGAACGCCTCGTCCGGGCCCTCGATCGCGGTGACCACGTCCATCAAGGTGATCTGGTCCAGCGGCCGGGCCAGGGCAAAGCCGCCTCTCGCACCCGGGGTGGAGGTCGCGATCCCGGCTCGGACCAGCGCCTGGAGCTGCTTGTTGAGGTATGGGGGCGGCAGGTCGTAGCTCGCGGCGAGCCGGGTCGTGGAGACCGGGCGGTCCGTCTCCAGCCAGTCGAGGAGCAGGCAGACGTGCACCGCCCACTCGACGCCCTCGCTCATCCTCATGCCGTCACGCTCCCGGCAGCCCCGCCACGAGGCGGGCGGTGTCGCCGGCGCCGAGTTCGATGCCGAAGACCTCGGCGAGGATCTTCGGTACCTCGCCCCGCTCCACCACGCGGGTCTCGACAGGGCCCTCCGGGTGGGTGATCGTCAGGCGGGTGTCGTCGAGCTGGTGGTGGACGTCCGGGGCGAAGTGCTGCGCGTAGAGCCGGCCGGTGAACGGCGACCGCGTGTTGGTGGACACGTAGTAGTTCGCCAGGTGGTAATCGACGTGGTAGGAGGGCGCGACCGTGAACACGTGCCGCCGCACCCACCCCTCGGGGCGCCGCTGGTGCAGCGCCCACTGCTCGACGCCCGGCAGGCCGCCCTGCGAGGCCGTGAGCCGTTCGAGCCGGTACGCCCAGCCCTCCTGTGCCGACTCGGCGCCGTCGACGAGTTCCAGCGGCGCGAGCGGGCCGGACCCGAAGCCGACGTCGCAGAGCCACACGCCGCCGTCCACCTCGACCCGGACCAGCGCGTGCGTGGGTGGGCGAAGCTCCGGCGCCCCCAACTGCACCCGCCCCGACAGGGCGGTGAAGGTGAACCCGAACCGTTCGAGCGCGGCGGCGAACAGCTCGGTGTGCTCGAAGCAGTAGCCTCCGCGCCGCCGCCGGACGAGCTTGTCCTGCAAAGCCTCGACGCCCAGGACGATGGGACGTCCGAGCACGATCTCCAGGTTCTCGAACGGGATGGACGTGACATGCCCGCGGTGCAGTGCCCGCAGCGCGTCGATCGTGGGCGAGCGGTCGCCGAGGTAGCCGATGCGTTCCAGGTACGCGTCGACGTCCAGTAGTTCCCCCTGCCACCCCGTACCGTCGAGTCCCTGGACCATCGGCGTCCCTCCATATTCTGGACGATCGATGTCTAGGTTAGACCATGAAGCGGGCCAGCAACTCGCCGCCCCCCGGGTCGTGGATGCGCAGGACGAGGATGTCGTGGACGTCCAGCGGAATGGTCCGCCCCCAGGAGCCTCCGCCGGGCCGGACGGTCATCGTGCCCAGGGGCACGGTGCGGCCGTCGCGGCTGGTCAGGGTGATCCGGTAGTCGCCTTGGCGGAGGTCGCCCGGCATCGTGACGAACAACCAGGCGGGGGTGCCCTGGTAGGCGAAGACATAACCCGCCGGGGTGGAGCCGGCCCCGTCGATGGCGACCGTCTTCAGGTAGCGGCCCTTGGCGACGGCCAGGGTCTCGCGGTAGCCGTCGGCCAGGGCCCGGTCGTCCTCCGTCTGCCGCCAGACCGATCCCGCGGAGGTCGCCGCGATGAGGACGGCGGCCGCCGCCAGCAGGGCCGCGTCACGAAGCCGCCGGCGGCGGGGCCCGCGCCGCTGGGTCATGGGAGCGAGGACGGCGGCCTCGAAACCCGCGGGCGGCTGCCGTTCGGGGGCGAGGAGGAGCAGCTCGTCGACGAGGGCGGTGTGCGCTTCGAGCTCGCGGTGGCACCGCCCGCATCCGGCGAGATGGCGCAGCGACCGGGCGCGTTCCTCCGCCGAGGCGATGCCCGCCGCCAGCTCCGGCAGGAGCGGGCGGGTGCCGGCGCAGGCGGGACGGTCAGTCATGGGTCACTCCCAGCGCCTCGCGGAGTTTGGCCAGCCCGCGGCGCAGCCGGGTCTTGGCGGTGCCGACCGGGATGCGCTCGCGGTCGGCGATCTCGGTGGCGGTCAGCCCGTAGAACACCGACAGGACGATCGGGGTGCTCTGCTCGGGCGGGAGCGCGCGCAGCGCCGCGCGCAGTTCCTCGGTGTCCTCGAACGTGGCCGCCGCCGGATTGGCCCGCTCATTCCTGGTCAGCGTGTTCAGCAGAATATGCGGATCGACCGGCGTATCGCCGCGCAGCCGCACCGCGTCCACGGCCAGGTTTCTTGTGATCGTCAAAAGCCAGCTGACCGCGCGGCCTTTTCGCGGATCGTAGGCACCGGCATGGCGCCAGGCGCGCAGAAATGCCTCCTGCGCGATCTCCTCGGCGATCGCCGACGATCCGACCAGCGCGAACGCCAGGCCGTAGACCCGTGCCTGATATCGCCGGACGAACACGGCGGCCGTCTCCGCGTCGCCCGCGGCCATACCCGCGAGCAATGACTCATCTGATAGTTCCCACAGAAGTAATACGGCCGCCGAAGGCGAAAGGGTTCACCCGCGGGAGAATCTTTTCCGGCCGCCCGGCGGTATTACCTTCGACACTCGCTCCGCGAAGGAGGAGATCGAATGGCGATGCGCGTGAAGGGGTTGGCGGCGGCCGGGTTCGCCTGCGCGATGCTGGCGCTCGGCGGTTGCTCGGGCGCGGGGGACTCGGGCGACGGGGACGCGGCGGGCGGCGGTGGGCCGACGCTGACGATCACCTCGCCGGCCGAGGGCGCGACCGTGACGGCGCCCGTGACGCTGACGTTCACCAGCAGCGAGGACATCGGACCCGAGGAGTCCGGCAAGCACCATGTTCACGTCACCATCGACGGTAAGACCGACGACTACGAGGTCGTCACGTCCACGACCCACCGGATCGACGGCCTCACGCCGGGACGGCACCGCATCGGGGTGACGCTCCAGCACGCCGACCACTCGGACGCGGGCGCGTCCGCCCAGGTCAACGTGAACGTCGCCGGAGGCGGCCAGACCACGGCGCCGTCCGGAGGCGGTGAGACCACGGCGCCGTCCGGAGGCGGCGGCGGCTATGACTACCCGTGAATCGGGCCGCGTCGTCGTCGAACGCCACGCCCGCCCGGTGCGGTGGTTCCACGCCGGCGTCTACCTGACGGTCCTGGTGCTGCTGGGCACCGGCTGGTGGCTGCTGCTCGGGCATGAGGGCGACCCGACCCCGGTGGCCCGGCTGACCGGCGTCCCGGACACGGACGTCCACAAGGCCGTGGGCTGGGCACTGGCGGTGCTGCTGGTCCTCGGGGTACGGGGGGCCTCCACGTTCGCGGTGGAGTCGCTGAGGTTCCGCAGGGGCGACCTCAGGTGGTTCCGCGCGTGGCCGTCCGCCGCCCTGACGGGACGGTTCGCCCGGCACGAAGGTCGCTTCGACCCCGGGCAGCGGGTGGTCAACGTCCTGCTGGCGGCTTCCCTGCTCGTCCTGGTCGGCAGCGGCGTGGGGCTCGTCCTCCTGCACGGCGGGCCCACGTTCGCCGTGCTCGTCCGCCTCCACAAGTGGTCGACCTACCTCTGCACGGTGCTCATCGCCGGGCACGTGCTCATCGCCGCCGGTGTCCTCCCGGGCTACCGCGGTGTCTGGCGGTCCATGCACCTGGGCGGGCGGCTCGACGCCCGGGTGGCCCGGCGTCTCTGGCCCGGCTGGTTCGAGCGCGCCCGCGAGGGCCGCCCGGATCGACGATGAGATGCCCCTTCCGGATGGACACGGCCGCCTATGCCCTGGGCATCCTGGCCCCGGGCGACCGCGAGCGCATGACCGTCCATCTGGAGGAGTGCCCCTCCTGCCGGGCGGACGTGGCCGATTTCGCGGGCATCCTGCGAGCACTCGCGAGCCTGGTGATCCGCCCACCCGGCGACGCGACCACCTGACCGGAGGCGGGCCGCGCAGGACGCCGGTGCGGGGGCCTGGCGGGGTCCGTGTCAGGACGGGCGGAGGCCGTCGAAGAGGAGGGCGAGCAGGCGGTCGCGGCGGGGTGGCGCGGCGACCTGCTCGTCGGCCCAGGCGATGCCGTAGGTGAGGGTGAGGAACTCCGACGGTTCGAGGTCGGGCCTGATCTCGCCCGCTTTCTGGGTACGGGCGAGCAGGTCCGAGGCCGCCGCGTTCATGGCCTTGCAGGACGCGTAGAGGGCGGACGACTCGTCCCGCAGGGTGGTGAGGAAGGCCGTGACGAGGCCGCGGTAGGCGGTGCTGCTCTCCGTGAGGGTCCGCGTCCAGGACAGGAGGGCGTCGCGCGTGGCGGGGGCCTCGCGGGCCTGGGCGGCGAGCGTGTCGAAGCGCTCCCGCAGCAGCGCTTCGAGCAGCGCGTCCCGGGACGGGAAATGCCGGTAGAGCGTGCCGATCCCGACCCCGGCGCGGCGCGCGATGTCCTCAAGCGACGCCTCGGTGCCGTGCTCGGCGAAGGCGGCGCGCGCCTCGGCCACGAGCCGTTCGTGGTTGCGCCGCGCGTCGGCCCGCATGCGGTTCCTCCTTCCTCCCCCTGTTGCTAAGCGGAGGCCACCTCCCTATCGTAGTGAGGCGACAAAGCGGAGGTTGCCTCCGATTAGAGAGGGGCAGGGATATGGACGCGATTCGCCAGGGTTTCGGGGTCTGGCTGTCACCTCAGACGCTGCTGAAGACTCCCGTCGTGGTGCAGCGCGAGCAGTTCGCCAGGATCGAACGGCTGGGGTACAGGTCGCTGTGGAGCGGAGAACCGCCCGGCGTCCACGGTGGCTCGCGGGAGGCGTTCACCCAGCACGGCATCATGCTGGCCGCCACCGAACGCCTCGTGGTCGGGACGGGCATCGCCAACATCGTCATGCGCGACCCGGTGGCCATGCACGGCGGCGCCGCCACGCTCGCCGAAGCGTACCCGGACCGGTTCGTCCTCGGGCTCGGAGGTCACTCGGGCCCGCGGCCGCTCACGATGCTGCGGGAGTACCTGGACGCGATGGACGCCGCGGCCGGGCGCCTGCTTCCCTCCGTCCGGTACCCGCGCGTGCTGGCGGCGCTCGGCCCGAAGGCGCACCAGGTCGTGGACGCGAGGGCCGACGGCGCCCATCCGTTCCTCCAGCCGGTCCGGCAGACGGAGATCGCACGGGCCTCGCTCGGGTCGGGCAAGCTGGTCATCCCACAGCAGACGGTCGTCCTGGAGACCGATCCCGACGCCGCCCGCGGCCGGCTGCTCGCGCTGTTCAGCCGAGGCGTCGGCGACGCGCAATCCTCGTACAGGCGCAACTACCGGCGTCTCGGGTACCGGGACGACGAGCGCGAGCGGCTCATCGACGATCTGCTCGCCTGGGGCGACGGGGCCGCCGTCGCCGAGCGGTTGCGCGCCCACGCCGACGCGGGGGCCGATCATGTGCTCGTCCATCCGATCGCGCCCGATCTCGTCTCCACGGTCGACCAGCTGGAACGCCTGGCGCCCTTTCTCAAGGGCTGACCGGGCCTCAAGGGCCGACCGGGACGGCGGCGCGGGACGGGGTGCGCGATGCTTGATCGCATGACGAACGGTACGACCAGGACCCTCAGCGACACCGACTTCCCCGTCCCTCCCGAAGAGCGCCACTTCGAGGACTACCGGCCCGGCGCGGTCCACGAGTACGGGTACCTCACCGTGACCGAAGAGGAGATCATCGAGTTCGCGGAACGGTTCGACCCCCAGCCGATCCATGTCGACCGGGAGTACGCCGCCACCGGGCCGTTCGGCGGGATCATCGCCAGCGGGTGGCACACCTCGGCCCTCTGCATGCGCCTGATCGCCGATCACTACCTGCCGCCAAGGGCGAGCCTGGCGTCCCCGGGGATCGACGAGCTGCGCTGGCCGGCGCCGCTGCGTCCCGGCGACTCGGTACGGCTGCGCACGACCATCCTGGCGGCGCGGCCGTCCAGGTCCAAGCCCGACCGCGGCATCGTCACCACGGGCTGCGAGCTGATCACCAAGGACGACGAGCGGACGGTGCTGACCCTGCGCGCCATGAACCTCATCCGCCGCCGTCCCGTCCGGGAGGGCCGGACGGGGTAGAGGGGGAGGGTGGACACACGGCTGATCACCTTCGGGCACGGCACCGCGAGCGAGAAGCGGATCCTCGAACTGCTCGGCGGCGCGGGCGTCCGGTCGCTCGTGGACATCCGCACCGCGCCCGGAAGCCGGCGCAACCCGCACGTGGCCCGGCGCGAGCTGGAGCGGTGGCTGCCCGGGCACGGGATCCGCTACCGCTGGGACAAACGCCTCGGCGGGTTCCGCCGTCCGCCACCGGACTCGCCGGACGTGGCGTGGCGGGAGCGGATGTTCCGCGGATACGCCGCGCACATGCGGACCGAGGAGTTCTCGGACGGGATCGACGATCTGCTCGCGGAGGGGGACGGCGGGGTGGCGGTGATGTGCAGCGAGAGCGTGTGGTGGCGCTGCCATCGGCGGCTGGTCGCCGACTTCCTGGTGCTCGTACGGGACGTGCCCGTGGCGCACCTCATGCACGACGGGAGGCTGACCGAGCACGAGCCCTTCGCCGCCGCGCGGGTACGCGACGACGGGCTGCTCGTGTACGACGGCGGCCAGTCGACGCTCGCGTGAAGGAGCAGGCGCCATCGGCCCCCGGCGCCGAGCGCGCCGGGGGCCGATGGATCCCCTGGGTCAGCGGCCGCGCTGGAGGCGGCGGCTGGGCATCTGGCGGGCGTTGCGGCCCTGGTTACGGGCGAAGCCGTTGGACCGGGGGTCGAAGCCCCGGTTCTTCCCCTTCTTCTTCAGGGCCTTCTGGAAGGGCTTCTCGTCACCTGAATTCTGTTGCACGGCACGCATGAACTGACACCTCCGGGCATGGCGAATTCGACCGTGGAACGGCCGTGAACGGGCGTTCGAAAGGTCGCGGAAAATGGTCCGTGGACTGGAATCGGCATGGCATCGGCCCCGGTGGGCGACCGCCGCCGGGCATGCGCGGACGTGCGAGAACACGCGCGGGCACGCGGATGCGGACGCGCTACGAGGCGAGATGCGGGATGAGAGCGCCGGTGGCGCCGGAGAGAGGGGAGCGGGCCGCTGGACTGCTGCGGCGGCTCAACCCATGCGGATCAGGAACCCATGGCGTAGATATTGCCGTAGGGTCCGGTGCGCTGTCAACCATTGATCTCCGGTCTTTCGGCGGCCGGGCTGGAAATGCGTCGTGCCCGGTCGCGGGGTGGGCGCCCCGGGGGCGTGAGGACGGCGGATATTTGGCGGGATGCGCCGCTTTATGGGGTGGAGGGCGGCATAATCGCACGATGATGATGCCGCTGCCGTTGCGCTTCCATGGTGACGACACCCGGGTGGCCGTCGAGGCGGACCCCGGCCACGAGCCCCTGCGCGACTTCTTCGTCCGCGATCTCGGACTGCGCATCACGACGATCGCGCGGACGCGGGCGCTGCTGTCGTCCGGCGACCCCTACCTGCCGTGGCAGTCCCGGTACAGGTATCACGTGCTCGACTACGACGGCGCGATGGTCCACGTGCGCGCCCTCGACGGGAACGGTCCCGAGTACGCGGTCCACCCGGCCGTGCTGGACGCCTGCCTGGTCGAATACCTTGAGCTGGTCGGCCTCGCCGAGCACCGGCGGACGCTGGAGCACATCAAGGCGGAAGGCGGCCTGCCGCGCTTCGTGCCCGACCGCGAACTGCCGGTGTCGTTCCGGATCCTGGAACCCGGCCGGATCGAGTGCCGGGCGGCGCCGGGGCACGAGGGGCACCTGGCCGGGCTGCTCGGGTCCGACGACGTCACCATGCTGCCGGTGCTGGACTGGCTGCTGGACGAGCTGGACCACGACGATCCCGCCGTGACCTGGCCTGGGCCGGTGTACACGGTGCAGGTCACCGGAGCCACCACCCTGATCGGCACGATGGACGGCTCGATCACGAGCCTCGACACCGAGACGTTCCGGCAGGCGCTGGCCGCGTACAAACAGGCGCTTTTCGACTCGTTCGCGACCGAGCCGCCGCAACTGCCGCCTGCGTTCCAACTATCGGAAACGGGAACGGGACCCGGACCGGCGGTGATGATGCTGGCGCTCGGCCGGGTCGCGGAGCCCGTGTGGGGGTGGGGACTGCTCCAGACGTCCCACGCGGCCCTCACCGAGGTGGCCGGGCTCGTCCCGCATCCCGACGACTGCCTGCCGCGCGGCGTGATGGGCGCGGGCACGGGCGTGTACTGGGCGGACCTGGCGATGAAGGACCATGGGACGGGCCGGGTGTGGACGGGAACCAAGACCTTCCTGCCGCGCCGGGTGGACGGCGTCCGGGTCATGACGGACCTGGTCGGGGCGCTGATGGCGGACGACGCGGCGTTCATCCCCGGCATCCCGGGAGCGTGGACGGGCGTGGTCGCCGACGTGCCGGGACACGGCTACCTCGATCCGAACGGGGTGGGGCGGCTGCCCGTCGAGCCCGAAGCGGCGGGTATCGCGGCCGGGCACATCCGCGTGTTCTTCCCGGTGATGGGCTGTCCTCCTCCGGAGCAGGTCATGTCGCTGGTCGACGGGCTTCCCGGCGTGACGGGACGCCGGTACGTGCTGGCCGCGTTCCTGCTCCAGGACGTCCAATGCCACAGGCACCACATCGGCGTCCTGCGCGCGGCCGAACCGGGATGGGAGCACACGGGGAACGCCTGCCATCTGATCCGCGGCGCCGAGTCGGTGCGGCTTGAGCACCTGTGGCTGGACGGTCGATCCTGCGAACTCCCCGTCGCGGACTTCCACGCCGTCCTGGACGCCTACGAGGCGCTGCTCTAGAGGTCGGGCTCGGGCCCTGGCGAGGGCTCCGCGTCGCCACCGGCGGCGGCCTCTGCGCGGAAGTTCTCGTAGTCCCTGAGCACCTGCTTGCGGGCCCGTTTGGACAGCCGGTCGATGTAGAGGCGCCCTTCCAGGTGGTCGGTCTCGTGCTGGAGGCAGCGCGCCAGCAGGCCGGTGCCCTCGACCGTCACCGGCTCGCCTCGTACGTCGAAGCCGTGGCAGGTCGCGCGGTCGGGACGGGCCAGCCGCGCGTGCGCACCGGGAACCGACAGGCAGCCCTCCTCCCCGTCGTCCAGGCGGCGCTCCTCCAGGCCGGGCAGGACGAGGGTGGGGTTGACCACGACGCCCTTCTGGGCGACGTCGTTCCCGTCCGGGCAGTCGTAGACGAAGACGCGCAGGTCAACGCCGACCTGGTTGGCGGCGAGGCCCACGCCCTCCGCCGCGTACATGCTGGCGAACATGTCGTCGACCAGCCGTGCCAGGTCGTCGTCGAACGAGTCGACCTCACGGCAGGGCCGGTGCAGGACGGGCGTCCCCACCAAGGTGATCGGTCGTACGTTGCCGGCCATCGGCGTCCTCTCCTCGGAACCACCACGAATGTTACTGAGCGTGGCGGTGCTCAAGGGACGCCGGATGCGGCCCGCTAGAGCGCGAGCAGGGCGTCCACCACCTCGACCAGGTCGTCGCCGCGCGCGTCGGGCGGCGCGAAGATCGCGGAGTAGTCGCGTTCGAGACGGGACACCCAGCCGGTGACCAGCCCGGCGCGCTTCGCCCCGTGGCAGTCCCAGGCGTGCGCCGCGACGAGCGCGAGCCGGTCGGCCGGCACGCCCGCGACGGACGCGGCGTGCTCGTACACCACCGCCGGAGGCTTCCACCTCCGCACCTCCTCGACCGTGACGACGCGTTCGATGAGGTCGGTGAGGGAATGGCGCTCGACGAAGTCCAGGGTGGTGGCGCGGGCGCCGTTGGTGAGGAGCATCGCCCGGACGCCCGCGTCCGCGAGCCGCCGCAGCGCGGGCTCCACGTCCGGGTGCGCGGGCAGCGTCGCGAAGCCGTCCAGGACGTGCGCGACCGCCGCGTCCCCGACCTCGAACCGGGTGACCGCGCGCAGCGCGTTCTCCGCCACCGGACGGAACGGCTCGAAGTCGCCCGTCGCGCTGAGGGTCATCCCGTCCCGCAGCGTCCGCGTGAACCAGGTCTCCAGCAGGTGACCCGGCAGGCCCGCCTCCACGAAACGGGCGCGCAGCGGCTCCAGGGCTATCAGGGTCTCGATGACGTCGAACGCGACCACCTGCGGTCGGGAAGGTATGGGCATTGTCCGCCTTTCTCGGTCCTTTATGCGGCTCTTACCTACAAAGGTGGCCATGTTCGCAGGAACCGCGCTCAGGCTGCTCGTCCTGCACGGCATCCTCGCCCACCACGGCGGCACCGGCAGGTACGACTCGGGTCACCCCCTCTACCTGCGCGGCCGCATCATCCAGGCCCGGTACGCGTTCCCGCACGGGACGATGCGGATCGAGGTCCCGGCGAACCTGACCGTGCCGCGCGACCTGCCGGACGTGCGCCGGCTCGGCGGGTACGAGAACTGGACGGGGCATCCGGCGCCGGAGGGCGCCGGGCAGGTCCGCGACCTGCTGCTCCCACCGGACGTGACGGGCACGCTGGCGGACATGTCCGCGTCATCGCCCTGATCCGCCTCCGCATGCGCCGCACGGGCGGAGCCTCGGGCGGGACGGACGGCGGGTGACGTTCCTCGACGCCCTGACCTGGGTGGAGGAGACCCCGCCGGCCGGCGCCGTGCGAGGAGGCCGGTGGATCTACCCGCTCACCGAATCGGCCCACCTCATCGGGCTCGCCACGATGTTCGGCGCGATCGCCGTCTTCGACCTGCGCCTGCTGGGCTTCGCGCGGCGGGTGCCGGTGAGCGGACTGGCCGCGGCGAGCGGGCCGCCGCGGTGGTGTCCCTCGTCGCCTGGCCGACCGTGATCGTCTGCGGCCGCCTCATCGCCTACCTGTGAGGCGGGAGGCGGCCGCAGATCCATCCTCAGCCGCGGGCGGCCAGGGACCCGAGGGTCAGCCCGTCAGCGGGCCGAACTCCTTGCGGGTGTCGATGACCTCGCCGAGCAGCTGCCACCGCTCGCCCTTGAACTGCATCATCTGCATCGACTCGATCGGGAAGCCGTCGTCCTTGGAGGTCGTCATCGTGACGCCCGGCAGCAGCATCGGGACCTGGACGTTGTTCAGGTTGCGCATCGAGTCGCGCAGGCCCTCGCGCGTCTTGCACTTGGCCGCCGTGAACGTCTTGGCGAAGCTGTCCGCCACCGCCCAGCCGAACGCGTGGTACGGGACGTTCGGGTCGGCGTTCGGCTGGTACTGCTTCATCTTCGCCTTGTACAGCTTCATCTCCGCGTCGTCCGCCCACTGCGGGTCGACCGGGTCCTTGTAGTAGGTGGACGAAAGCACGTTCTGCACGTTCTCGAACCCGACCGGGCGCAGCACGGTGATGGACGCGGCCACGTTGTTCACTATGTGCAGCGGGTTCCAGTCGGTGAGCTTGGCGTCGGCCGCCAGCGCCTGCGACCCGAACTTCGGCGTGGTGATGTTCAGGAACACATCGGCGTCCGAGCCGGACAGGTTCCGCATCTGCGGCTCCACGCTCGGGTCGGTGACCTCGTAGCTCTGCTCCGCCACGATCGAGATCTGGCTGCCCGCGATCGCCTTCTTGAAGCCGCCCAGCAGGTCCTCGCCGAAGTCGTCGTTCTGGTAGAGCACCGCGACCTTGGCGTTCGGCTTCTCGGTCCTGAGGTACTTGGCGTACACCCGGGCCTCGGAGACGTAGTTCGGCTGCCAGCCGATCGTCCACGGGTGCTTGGTGTCCGCACCCCACTTGGACGCGCCGGTCGCCACGAACACCTGCGGCACCTTGCGCTGGTTGGTGTAGTCCCAGGTCGCCGTGGTGGACGGGGTGCCCAGGGTCTGGAACAGCGCGAACACCTGCTCCTGCTCCACCAGGCGGCGCACCTCCTCCACCGCCTTCGGCGGCTGGTAGCCGTCGTCGCGGACGACGAACTCGACCTGGCGTCCGTCCAGACCACCCTTCTCCTTGTTCACGTACTCGAAGTACGCCTGGATGCCCTTGGGGATGTCCCCGTACGCCGACGCCGGGCCGGACAGCGGGTAGACCCCGCCCAGCTTCAGCGTCTTGTCGGTGATACCCGTCGTCTGCTGGCCCTGGCACTCGCCGGAGGCCTGGGTGCCTCCGTCCTCGCCGCGCCCGCCGCACGAGGCCAGCATCGTCGCCGCGAGCAGCACGGCCGCCGTCGCCGCCGTGCCGCGCACCGTCCCGCCTCCGAATGACCGCATGTCCTATCCCTTCCGGTTGAGCGCCTGCGCAGCTCGTCCCGCCAGCCCGGCCAGCCCGGTCGGGGCCACGTACATCACCGCGATGATCAGCAGCCCGAAGATCATTCCGGGTGCCGCCTTGTTGTTGTCCTGGGACAGGCTGGGCACGAACATCACGAACAGCCCGCCGAGCAGCGGCCCCCAGGACGAGCCCAGGCCGCCCACGACGATCCCCGCCAGCAGCATGATCGACAGATTGACGGTGAACGAGTCCGGCGAGACGAACGCGAACGTCCACGTGTGAAGGCAGCCGGCCACCCCCGCGAACATCGCGCTCCACGCGAACGCCAGCCGCTTGTACGAGGCCGGCCGCACGCCCATGACCTCGGCCGCCGTCTCGTTGTCCCGCACCGAGTGCAGGGCGCGGCCCACCCGCGAGCGCAGCATGCTGTAGGTGCCCGCGAACGCCACGATCGTCACCGCCAGCACCATGAGGTACAGCCACTGGTCCTCGGCCAGCCCCGTCCACGCCGGCGGCTGCGGCTTCTCCAGCGACAGCCCCATCGACCCGCCCGTGACCGACTCGAACCGCTTCAGCAGCGGCACCAGGAAGACCGCGATGGCCAGGGTGACCAGCGCCAGGTACAGCCCGCGCAGCCGGGTCGCGGGCACCCCCAGCGCCAGCCCGATCACGAACGCCGCCACCGCCGCGGCGGGAAGCGTCAGCGGGTACGGCACGTCCCAGTGGAACATCATGATCGCCGCCGCGTACGCGCCCACCGCGTAGAACGCCCCATGCCCCAGCGAGATCTGCCCGCCATGCCCCACCAGCAGGTTCAGGCCCAGCAACGCCACCGCGTAGACCATCACCATCGTGAACTGGAACACCCGGAACGGCACGAGCTGGAACGGCACGTACAGCGCCACCACCAGCAGCACCACCACGGCGACGAGTTGCGGTCGGCTCCTTACCAGTCCGATCAGCCGCCCCACCACGGAACCCCGGCCCTCCGGCGCCCGCTCGTCGCTCTCCACCGGCGGCGCGGGGGTCTCGTCGTCGGACGCGGTCTTCTCCAGCTCGACCTTCGTCTTCTCGCTCATGCAGTGCTCCCCGCGAGCCTCAGGGGCGCTGTTTGGCGCCGCCTTCCTTCGTCGCTGCGGTCGCTCGTTCCTCGCTCCCTGCGCTCCTCAGTCCAGGTGGCGCTGCGCCTTTTGGGCTCGCTCATGCTGTGTTTGTCCGCGTGCCTGCGGGGCGCTGTTTGGCGCCGCCTTCCTTCGTCGCTGCGGTCGCTCGTTCCTCGCTCCCTGCGCTCCTCAGTCCAGGCGGCGCCGCGCCCCTCAGGCCCGCTCATGCTCTTTCCACCGCCGCTCGGCCGAAGAGGCCCTGGGGGCGCAGCAGCAGGACGCCGAGGATGACGGCCAGCGGTACGCCGATCTTCAGGTCGGAGCCGATGAAGCCGATGTAGGCGCCCGCCAGGGTCTCCGCGACACCGACGATCAGGCCGCCGACGACCGCGCCCACGGGGCTGTCGAAGCCGCCCAGCGTCGCCGCCGCGAACGCGTAGATCAGGACGCCGCCCATCATGTTCGGCTCAAGGAACAGCAGCGGCGCCACCAGTACGCCGGACACCGCGCCGACCATCGCGGCCAGGCCCCAGCCGAGCGCCAGCGTCCAGCCGACCCGGATGCCGACCAGCCGCGCCGAGTCGGGGTTGGTGGCCACCGCGCGCATCCCAAGGCCGATCTTGGTGTACTGGAACAGCAGGTAGAGCAGGCCCATCACGGCCATGACCACGGCGAGCACGCCCAGCGTCGAGTAGGCGACGCTCACCCCGCCCGCCTCCAGCGCGCCGCGCGGGAACGGGTTGGGGAAGTCCTTGATGAGGAACGTCCAGATCCAGCCGGCCGTGGCGTTGACGAAGATGAACAGCCCCACCGTGACGATCACCACGGTCAGCTCCGGCGCCCCCTCCACCGGACGGATGATCACGCGTTCGATCACCATCCCGCCGAGGAAGGAGATGGCCAGGGTGAGCACGAGCGCCAGCCAGAACGGCATCCCGCCGTTCACGAACTGCCAGGCGATGTAGGTCGCGAACATCGCCAGCTCGCCCTGCGCGAAGTTGACGATCCCGGTGAACTGGTAGATCAGCACCAGGGCGAGCGCCAGGCTGGCGTAGATCGCGCCGGCGCCGAGTCCCTCGACGATCTGCTGCAGGAAGTCCGTCATGCCTAGATCCGGTATCCGAGGTAGGACTGGGCGACCTGTTCGTCCGCGCGGATGTCGGCCGCCGAGCCCGACAGCACGATCCGGCCGGTCTCCAGCACGTGCGCCTGATCGGCGATGTCCAGCGCCAGATGGGCGTTCTGCTCGACCACGACCACGGTGGTGCGCTCCTCCCGGTTGATCGACTGCACGATGCCGAACAGCTCCCTGGTCACCATCGGTGCCAGTCCCAGGGACGGCTCGTCCAGGAGCATCAGCCGGGGCCGCAGCATCAGCGCGCGGCCGATCGCGAGCATCTGCTGCTCGCCGCCGCTGAGACTGCCCGCCGCCTGCTTCAGCCGTCGCTTCAGGACGGGGAAGTGGCCGTACACGCGCTCCAGGTCGGCCTGGACGGCGGCCCGGTCGCGCCGCGCGAACGCGCCGAGCCGCAGGTTCTCCTCGACGGTCAGCGGCATGAACGTCCCGCGTCCTTCCGGGACGTGCGCGACACCGAGCCGGGCCACGGCGTCGGGGGAGCGCCCGGAGAGCGCGATGCCGTCGAGCCGCACACTGCCGCGCCCCTTGACGACACCGCTCAGGGCCCGCAGAAGAGTGGTCTTGCCCGCGCCGTTCGGCCCGAGGATCGCGCAGATCTCACCCTCCCCGACCGACAGGCTGATGCCTTCCAGAACGCGCACCGCCCCGTACCCGGCGTGCAGGTCCTCGACGACCAGGAACGCGTCGGAGGGCTCACCGGCAGCCGCCGCAGACATGTGCTCGCTTCGCTCGCTCATGCTGTGTTCTTTCTGGGGGGGCGACCCCCCAGACCCCCCGGCAGCCGCCGCAGACATGTGCTCGCTTCGCTCGCTCATGCTGCGGTCCCCAGGTACGCCTCGATGACGGACGGGTTGCGTTGGACCTCGTCGGGTGGGCCTTCGGCGATCTTGCGGCCGAAGTCGAGGCAGATCACGCGGTCGCAGATGCCCATCACGAAGCCCATGTGGTGCTCCACCACGATCAGGGTCAGGTCCAGGTCGGCGCGGATGGTCCTGAGCAGGTCGGAGAAGTCGTCGACCTCCGACGAGCTGAGACCGTTCACCGGTTCGTCCAGGAGGAGCAGCGTGGGGTGGACGGCGAGCGCGCGGGCCAGTTCCACCCGTTTGAGCGTGCCGAACGGCAGGCCCGCCGCCGGGTGGTCGGCGACGTCGGTGAGCTGGAGCCGGTCCAGCACCTCGTCGGCCTCGGCGCGCAGCCGGGCCTCCTCGCGGCGGGCGGAGGGCAGCCGCAGGCTCGCGCTGACGAAGCCGGTGCGGCCGTGGTGGTGGGCGCCGACCATGACGTTGTCACGCACCGTCATCCGCGGGAACAGCCCGAGGTTCTGGAACGTGCGGGCGATGCCGAGGGCGGCGATCGCGTGCGGAGGCTCGGCCAGGAGGTCGCGCTCCTGATAGACGACCCGGCCGGAGTTCGCCTCGTACCGGCGGGTCAGGCAGTTGAACAGGGTGGTCTTGCCGGCGCCGTTCGGGCCGATCAGTCCCACCATCTCGCCGGGCTGCACGGCGAAGCCGACACCGTCCAGCGCGGTGATGCCACCGAAGCGAACGGTGAGGTCGTCAACCTCCAGCATCCGGCCTCCTGCCTTCGGGGTGGTGCGGTGGGACGGCGGAACGAGGTTCTGGAGTAGGGCGTCAGCGTAAAATCCGCACCTCAGAGAGCACATTGGGCACGAGAACCCAAGATGGGACCGGCGAGTTGTCCGCAGAGAACAGGCCGCGTCTCGGACGTGTCACGGACCGTTGACGCCCCGCTCTGTGACGTGGATCATCCGGGCATGTCCGGTGGCTTCAGCACGGGAACGCTCACCGGTGCGGACACGGTCCGTGCCGAACGCTCACGGATCCTTGCCGAACTCCTCGATCGAGTCGACGAACTGGCGGAACGGGCGCTCGCCGTGATGTGCACGGAGATCCCCGCGTACGAGGCGCAGGACGCCGGCTTCCACGCCGACGTGCTGGAGCAGGTGCGCCGCCACTACCGCACCAAGCTGGCCATCTTCCTCGAAGAGCGCACGGTGACCTTCGAGGACATCGCGTTCAGCCGGCGCGCGTCGATGCGCCGCGCCCAGGCGGGGTTCGCGCTGGCCGACTACATCAACGCCTTCCGCGTGGGGCAGCAGGTGTTCTGGGAGGCGGTGCTCGCTCACGCGGGCGGGTCATACGCGGGGCACGAGGCGGCGCTCACGCTGGCGGGGCCACTGATGCGGTACTGCGACTTCGCCAGCACGCACGCCGCCAACGCGTACATGGAGTTCCAGCAGTACGCGGCGGCCGAGGCGGTACGGGAGAGCCGTGACCTGGTGGAGGTGCTGCTGGCCGGTGAAATGCCGACCCGCGGGCCGCAGCTCGCCGCCGCGCACGCGCACGGCCTGGTCACCGACCCCCGCGCGCCGCTGATGGTGGTGAGCGCCGTCCTGGTCGGCCAGGACGGTACGGCGGCGATGTCCCGTCCCAGCGCCTTGCCGGGATGCGGCGCGGACGCGCGGCACGCGGCGTGCGCGGCGATCGCCCGCACCGGTGTGAACGGGCGCCGGACCCTGTCGGTGGTCCGCCAGTCGGAGATCGTCGCGGTGCCCGCGCTGGGCCCGGGTGGCGACCCCGAGGAGCTGTGCGACCGGTTCCAGGAGGTCCAGGCGAACCTGCTGGCCGAGGGGATCGCGCTGGCCGTGGGGATCAGCACCGTGGTCGAGGGCGTGGAGGAGATCCCCCGCGCCTACCACGAGGCGCGGGCGGTGCTGGAGTTCCTGCCGGAGGACGGCGGGGTGGCGGCGCTGCCCCGCATCAGCCCGTTCGAGTACATGGCGATGCGCGCCGACGACACCGCGCGCCACCTCGTGGATCCCCGCATCACCGGGCTGCTGGCCGAGGACCGGGCCCGCGGCGGCGTGCTCACCGCCACCATCAGGGCGTTCGCGTCCGCCGACCTCAATCTGCGCGCCGCGGCCGAGCGGTTGCAGATCCACCACAACACCGCCCAGTACCGGCTGCGCCGCATCCAGGAGCGCACCGGCCGCAACCTGCGGCACATCACCGACCTGGTCGACCTGCTGGTGGCGATAGCCCTCCAGGACGCCCTACCCCCCGGGACCGCCCCTGGGACCAACTCCGCGCGGCAAAGACTGGTTTCCGCGACCAATGAGAGCCATGGGACGGCCGACATAACGTCGCATCATGACCCAGCGAAATGAGCCCCAGATCCCAGTGGTGACCGGGGGCGCGGGGGGCGTAGCCCCCGGACGGGGGTGCAGGGGGCGGAGCCCCTTGCCGGGGGTGTTGGGGGCGGAGCCCCTGACCGCGGCGAAGAGGCCGTGGCCTGGAGCGAGTTCTGCGAGCGGAGGGACGCGGCCGCCGCGTCCCCGGGGGGTGTGGGGGGTCGCCCCCCCACACGACAACAGCCATGAACCTCGCTGACCGGTTGCGCGTCGCCGCCGGGCGGCTCGGCGGCAAGACCGCCCTCACGCTGGACCGGGCGGCGCTGACCTACCGGGCGCTGGAGGTCATGAGCGCGAGGGTGGGCGCGCTGCTGCGCCGCCGCGGCATCGGCCCCGGCGACCGGATCGCCGTGATGCTCCCGAACGTGCCCGAGTTCGCGGTGGTCTACTACGGGCTGCTGCGGATCGGGGCGGTGGTCGTCCCGCTCGACCCGCTGCTGAAGCGCCGGGAGATCGCCGCGTATCTGGGGGACTGCGGGGCCCGGCTGGTGATCGCCTGGCATGCGTACGCCGAGACCGTGGAGGCGGGCACGGCCGGAACCCGCGCCGACTTCCTGTTCGTGGTGCCCGAGGAGTTCCAGCGGTTGCTGCGCGGCGTGGCGCCCGAGCACGACATCGCGCCCATGTCCGGGGACGAGACCGCCGTCATCCTTTACAGCGCCGGGACGTCCGGCAGGGCCAAGGGCATCGAGCTGACCCACGCCAACCTCGGGGGGAACGCGGCCACGGTGGCTCACATGCACGCGCTCGGCGTGGACGACGTCGTGCTGGGAGCGCTCCCCTTGTACCACGCGTTCGGGCAGACCTGTTCGCTGAACGCCACCATCTGCGCGGGAGGGCGGCTGACGCTGCTGCCGCGTTTCGAGGCGTCGCGCGCCCTTGAGGTGATCAGGCGGGACGGGGTGACGGTGTTCCAGGGCGTGCCCTCGATGTACATCGCGCTGCTCGACCAGCCGGGCGTGTCGGACCTGTCGCTGCTGCGGCTGTGCGTGAGCGGCGGCGCGGCGATGCCGGTGGACGTGCTGCGCGCGTACGAGGAGCGGTTCGGCGTGCAGATCATCGAGGGCTACGGGCTGAGCGAGACCTCGCCGGTCAGCGCGACCAACCGGGTCGGCGCGGGACGGCGGCCCGGCTCGATCGGGCAGCCCATCAGGGACGTGCGGATGAAGGTGGTCGGCGAGAACGGCTGCGAGCTGCCCGCCGGGGAGATCGGCGAGATCGTGGTGCGCGGCCCCAACGTCATGAAGGGCTACTGGAACGACCCCGAGGCCACCGCGGGCGCGGTCAGGGACGGCTGGTTTCACACCGGCGACCTGGGGCGAATGGACGAGGACGGCTTCTTCTTCCTGGTCGACCGGCGCCGCGACGTGATCATCCGCGGTGGCTACACGGTGTACCCGCGGGAGGTCGAGGAGGTGCTGTACGAGCATCCGGCCGTCCGCCAGGCGGCCGTGGTCGGCGTCGCGCATCCCGAGCTGGGCGAGGAGGTCGCCGCGTGCGTGGCGGTGCGCGCCCCGGTCGGCCCGGACGAGCTGCGCGCGTTCGTGAGGGAACGCGTCGCCGCCTACAAGTACCCCCGGCAGGTCTGGTTCGTGGACGAGCTCCCGACCGGCCCCACCGGCAAGATTCTCAAACGCCGTCTCGGGCTGCCGCCGTCCGGCGCGGCGACCACCACCCCCCAAGAAGGAGGTGACGGCCATGAGCCGTCCCGTTCACCGGCCAAGACGGGATCACGCGCGGAGGGCGAGGCGATGCCTGGCAGTGCTCTGCGGCCTGACCTTGGCCATCGCGGGCGCGGCGCCGGCGGCGGCCCAGGGTAGGCCGCGCGACCCCGTACCGGACGACCAGCCGCTCCCCGGGTACACGATCAATAATCCGCCGTTGGCCCCGCTGGTCGTCGACGGCCGGCCGGCGCGCGTGCTCCAGGGGACGACCGGGCATGCCGCGTACATCATCGAGGTGCCGGCGCGGTGGAACGGGCAGCTCGTGATGTGGGCGCACGGGTTCGTCGGCGAGACCAGGGTGCTGTCCCCGGAGCCGCCCGCGTTCGGGTTACGGCAGAAGCTGGTGAGCCAGGGGTACGCGTGGGCGTCGTCGTCGTACTACGCCAACGACTATGACGTGAAGGCCGGTGTGCTGAGCACCCGGCACCTCGCGGACCGTTTCGCGCATCTCGTGGGCAAGCCGAAGAAGCGGTTCATCGTGGGCGTGTCGATGGGCGGCCACATCACGGGACGGTCGATCGAGGAGTACCCGGGCTACTACGACGCCGCGATGCCGATGTGCGGCGTGATGGGCGACCACGGCCTGTTCGACTTCTTCCTCGACTTCCAGGTGGTGGCGCAGGATCTGGCGGACCTGCCCGCCTACCCCGTCCCGGCGGACTACCAGACGGTGGTCGTCCCGAAGATCCAGGCGGCGCTCGGACTGACCGGGCTCACCCCGACCGGCCCCGACACCACCAACGCGCTGGGCAAGCAGTTCCGCTCGATCGTGATCAACCGGAGCGGCGGGCCGCGGCCCGGCGACACGGCCGCGTTCGCGAACTGGTACCGCTTCCTGTTCGGGCTGGCCACGCCGCGCGTCCCCGACGGCACCCTGGCGCAGGAGCCCGAGCAGGTCGCGACGAACCTTCGCACCCGGTACGTCCCGGACAAGCCGGTGAACGTCAACAAGACAGTGCAGCGGGTCCGTCCCGCCGAGCCGGGGTTGCGCGCCACCCGGAGGCTGACCGAGAACCCGAGCATCTCGGGACGGCTGAGCGTGCCCGTCCTGTCCCTGCACAACCTGGGGGACCTGTTCGTGCCGTTCTCGATGGAGCAGCTCTACCGTGACGACGTGGCCCGCCACGGCCGCACCGGGCTGCTCGTGCAGCGCGCCATCCGCGCCGCGGGCCACTGCGAGTTCTCGCCGAAGGAGGCGGGCGACGCCTGGGACGACCTCGTCCGCTGGGAACGGTACGGCGTGCGCCCGCCGGGCGACGACGTCAAGACCCGCGGTGTCGTGGCGGACCCCGCCTACGGCTGCCGCTTCACCGACCCCGCCGTCCGGAACACCGGCACCCGGCCGCTCTACCCGGCGTGCCCGTGACCGGTCATCCCTCCGACGCCCGGGTCTGCTCCTGGACCGGCAGGATGACCTGGAACCTGGTGTCGCCCGGCCGGGAGGTGACGCGGAGATCGCCGTGGTGGCGATTGACCACGATCTTGTAGGAGATGTCCAGGCCGAGACCGGTGCCCTCGCCCATCGGCTTGGTGGTGAAGAACGGCTCGAAGATCCGCTCCAGGTTCTCCTTCGGGATGCCGGCGCCGGTGTCGGCGATCTCGACCTGGACACAGCCGTCCTCGGTGGCCGTGGTGCGCACGGTCAGCGTGCCCTTGCGGTCCATCGCGGACACGGCGTTGTCGATGAGGTTCGTCCACACCTGGTTGAGCTCGCCGGGGTAGGCCGGGATGGGCGGCAGCGAGCGGTCGTACTCCTTGACCACGCGCACCTCGGGCCCGATCTTCCTGGCCATCATGACCAGGGTGGAGTCCAGGCCCTGGTGGACGTCGACGCGCTGGTAGGGCGCCCGGTCCATCTGGGAGTACTGCCGGGCCGCCGCCAGCAGGTTGGAGATCCGGGACGTGGCGTCCTCGATCTCCCCCATCAGCGTCTCGGTCTCCAGCGAGTAGGTCAGCCAGCGCAGGGCGGTGTTGACGAACGCGTCGCCGACGCTCTCCGCGATCCCGTCCAGGTCGCGCACCGTGATCCCGGCCGGGACGAGGGAGGGCGCCATGTCCCAGCCTTCGGCGATGCCGTGCTCGTCCAGCCAGTCGGTGAGCTCGTCCTCCCGGTCGGAGGACTCCACCGCGCTGAGCTGGGGCGCGTCCGCGACCCGCTTGACCAGGTCCTCCTGGACGTCGATCAGCTTCTCAAGCAGGTTGGGGTCGATGTCGTGCTTGGCGAGCAGCGCCAGCTTGTGCCGCATGCCCGCGACCCGTTCGCGCAGCGACGCCGTGGCCCGCGCCGCCGCCGCGGCCGGGTTGTTCAGCTCGTGGGTGAGCGCCGCCGACAGCGAGCCCAGCGCCAGCAGCCGCTCCCGCTGCTCCACGATCTGCCGGATGTTGCGGCCGCCCTCGAACAGCCCCTCCAGCAGGTGCGTGGCCATCGGGAACCACTCGCGGAACCGGTCGCCCAGTTCCCGTGCGGGGAGTTGGAAGAGCGCGCAGTCGGTCAGCGCGTACACCGTCTGCATGTAGCGCTGGTCGGGTTGGCGTTCGGCCAGGACGAACTGGGTGGCGCCGGTGTAGACGCCGCGCTGGCCGGTGCGGTTGATCTCGATCTCGGAGCCGCGCACCTGCCGGGTCAGCCGCAGCGTCCCCTCCAGCAGGACGTAGAAGCACGTCGCCGGGTCGCCCTCGCGGATCACCGCGGCGCCCTGCGCGTACCTCTCCACCTCTCCGTGCGCGGCCACCCATTCCAGCTGTTCGGGGGTCAGCGCCTCGAACAGGAACAGCTTCCGCAGCTCATCGGGCCTGGTGCGCAGCTCGTCTATCCTCACCGCTTCCTGGTCGTTCACCGTTCCTCCAAATAGCGGTGGATGAGCGCCACCGCCATAGCGCCCTCGCCGACGGCGGAGGCGACTCGCTTGACGGACTGGGACCGCACGTCCCCGGCGGCGAACACGCCCGGGACGGACGACTCCAGGTAGAAGGGGTCGCGGTCGAGCGTCCAGCCCGGCGGTCTGGCCCCTTCGGCCAGCAGGCTGGGCCCGGTGCAGATGAACCCGTGCTGGTCGCATCTCAGGGTGTCGCTCAGCCATTCGGTGTGCGGGGTCGCGCCGATGTACACGAAGGCGTGCCGGCACGGGACCCGCTCGATCTGGCCGCCGTCCTGCTCGCAGAGCGTCAGCTCCTCCAGGTGCTCGTCGCCGTGCGCGCCGACCACGGTCGTGCGCAGCCGCACGTTGATGTTGTCGATGGAGCGGATCTCCTCCATGAGGTAGTGCGACATCGACTGGCCCAGTTCCTTGCCGCGCACGACCAGGGTCACCGAGCGGGCGCGCTGGGAGAGGTACACGGCCGCCTGGCCCGCCGAGTTGGCGCCGCCGATGATGTAGACGTCCTCGTCCCGGATCGCGTCCACCTCGGTGAACGTCGACCCGTAGTAGATGCCGCGGCCGGTCAGCTCGTCGCAGCCCGCCGCGTCCAGCACCCGGTACATCACGCCTATGGCGATGACCACCGCGTGCGCCGTCACCTCCGTGTCGTCGTCCAGGGTGAGGATCCGTGCCGAGCCCCGCGCCTCCAGCCCCACCACCCTGCGCGCGGTGAGGATCTCCGTGCCGAACTTGCGGGCCTGCCGCCGTGCCCGGCCGGTGAGCTGCGAGCCCGACAGACCGTCCGGGAAGCCCAGGTAGTTCTCGATCCTGGTGCTCGTGCCCGCCTGCCCGCCGATGGCCCGCTTCTCCACCAGCAGGGTGCGCAGCCCCTCCGACGCCCCGTACACCGACGCGCCGAGCCCCGCCGGGCCGCCGCCGACCACGACCAGGTCGTAGAGGTCCCGGGCCGGGTCGGTGGACAGCCCCGCCGCCGCGGCGATCTCGGCGCCGGTCGGCCGGACCAGCGCCCGCCCGTTCGGCGGGATCACCACCGGGATGTCGTCGGGGTCGGCCTCGGCCGCGTCCAGCAGCCGCAGCCCGTCCGGCTCGTCCACCGAGTACCAGCGGTACGGCACGGCGTTGCGGGCCAGGAAGTCGCGCACCTTGTACGAGCGCGGCGACCAGCGGTGCCCCACGACCTTGATCTCGTCCACGGGGCGGTCCGGGGTCTCCTCCCAGGACTGCACCAGCGCGTCCACCACCGGATACAGCTTCTCCTCCGGCGGGTCCCAGGGCTTGAGCAGGTAGTGGTCCACGTCCACCACGTTGATCGCCTGGATGGCGGCCTCGGTGTCGGCGTAGGCGGTCAGCAAAGCCCGCCGTGCCCGGGGGAACAGGTCCATGGCCTGCTCCAGGAACTCGATGCCGTTCATCTGCGGCATCCGGTAGTCGGCCAGGATCGCCGCGACCGCGTCGCCGCGCAGTTTGACCTCGCGCAGCGCGTCCAGGGCGTCGGCCCCGGACGTGGCCCGCATTACCCGGTAGTCCCGCCCGTAGCGGCGGCGCAGGTCGCGGGCCACGGCCCGGGACACCGACGGATCATCATCGACGGTCAGCAGGATCGGCAAGCTCATCCCCGCATCATTCCTCACGCGGGATCGGATGGAACCTGGCCGACCTTGTGTGATCGTCAGTCGACGTGGGCGCCGGCGGGCTCGGCGGTCAGGGTCGCGGCCTCGGCGGCGAGGCGGGTGGCCCGCTCCGGCCGGGCGGCATCGCGTCGCCGAACGGCAGCTCGGTCTCCCCCATCCCGCGGACGATCAGCATCCCGTGCGTCTCGGCGTCCGTCACGGCCCGTGCGAGCAGCGAGCTCTTCCCGATCCCCGCCTCGCCGCGCAACACCAGGGCCCCGCTGCCCGTCGCGCGAGCACACCGACGACGCGCCCCCATTCCACGTCGCGCCCGATTAACACGCCACGAACACCAACAAGCGTCCCCGTGCAGTCCAGGCGGCTTTTCTCTGCGGTTTGTCAGGCCGGGACGCGCCCCTCGACCTGGGTGGCGGTGTCGCCGAACACGAAGGGGGACGGCTCGCATTCGGCGATGAAGTCGTTGGGGAATCCGGCCTCGAATTCCACGGCCTCGTCGAGCCGCCGGACCGCGTCGGGCGGGAGGGCGACGTCGATCGCCGCGAGGTTCTCGGTGAGCTGCTCGGCGCTGCTCACGCCGACGAGCGGCAGCACCGCCCTGGACTTGGCGCGCATCCACGCGAGCGCGACGTGCGCGGGACGGACGCCCAGGTCGCCGGCGACCTTGGCGACGGCCTGGGCCGCCGCGCGCTCGCGCTCGGTGAGCTTGCCCGGGTCGCTCCGCTTGGGCGCGGTGGCGCCCGCCAGGATGCCGCGTTCCAGGGGCGCCCAGGCGGCGACGCTCATGCCGAACGACTCGGCCATGGGCAGCAGTTCCCGTTCGATGTCGCGCCTCAGCAGGTTGTAGGGCACTTGCAGCCCGGCGAACGGCGTCCAGTCGCGCCATTCGGCGAGGGTGTTCGCGCGGGAGACGATCCAGGCGGGCGCGTCGGAGATGCCGATATAAAGGATCTTTCCGGCGCGGACGGCGTCGTCCAGGGCGCGCATGGTCTCTTCGATCGGGGTGTGCCGGTCCCAGATGTGCACCCAGTAGATGTCGATGTAGTCCGTCCGCAGCCGGCGCAGGCTTCGCTCCAGGGAGAGCGTCAGGTTCTTGCGGTGGTTCCCGGCGCCGTTGGGGTCGGACCTGTCGCGCGACAGCGTGTACTTGGTGCCGATGACGAAACGGTCGCGGCGTTCGATGATCGAGCCCAGGAGGGTCTCCCCGTCGCCGTAGGCCGAGGCGGTGTCGAGGACGTTGCCGCCCGCGTCGGCGTAGACGTCCAGGATGCGGCGGGCCTCGTCCGCGTCGTCCAGGACCATCGTGCCGAGCAGGATCTCCGAAACGCGCAGCCCGGTCTGGCCGAAGAGCCGGTATCGCAAAATCACTCCAATCCGGGGACGGGCGCCGTTCACCCGTCACCGGCTCCAGCCTGGAACGGCCCGCTCGCGGTAGGGAGGCCCTGCCAGGGCCCCCATGATGGGGCGAGCCCGGGAGGGACCGGCGACGCCCGCTTAGACTCGGCGGCATGGCCGACAACGCGTTGGGCGGGTTCCTCCGGGCCAGGCGGGAGGCGACCGCCCCGTCCGAGGCCGGGTTCCCGGACGGGCCGCGGCGGCGGACGCCCGGCCTGCGCCGGAGCGAGCTGGCCGAGCTGGCGGGGATCAGCGTCGAGTACCTGACGCGCCTGGAACGGGGACGCGACCGGCATCCGTCCGGCCAGGTCCTGGGCGCGCTCGCCGACGCGCTCGGCCTTACCCCGGACGAGCGCGTTCACCTGTATCGCCTGGTCAAGGTGGGCAGCGGCGCCGCATGCCGGCAGGCGGCCGCGCGACCCGAGCTGCGCCCCACCGTGCGAGCCCTGCTCGACCGGCTCGAACCCACTCCCGCGCTGATCATGGACGCCGGCGACGACCTGCTCGCCTGGACGGACGGGTTCCGGCTGCTCGCGGAGCCGACCGGCCTGCTGGACGGCGACCGGCCCAACCTCGCCCGCTTCGTGTTCGAGCATCCGAGGGCCCGCACGGTGTTCCCCGACTGGGAGCGGCTGGCGGACGAGCGCGCGGCCGCGTTGCGGGCGGCGGCGGACCTCGGCGACGAGATGGCGGCGGCGCTCGCGGACGAGCTGTCCATCACGGTCGGCAACGAGTTCGGCCGCCGGTACACGGCCGCCGCCGCGCTTCCCGCCTGGACGGGCGTCCAGCGCTGGACGCACCCGGAGGCCGGAACGCTGAGCCTGGCCTATGAGAGCCTCCTCCTGCCGGGCACGGACGAGGAGCAGCGGCTCGTGGCCTACCTGCCGGCGGACGAGGCCGCCGCCGACGCCCTCGATAAAACCCTGTATTCCAGATTGACTCACTAGGAAAACGGTGGCACCCTGGCCGACATGCGGCTGTGCCTTCCCCTGTGGTCACGCCTGCACGTCGACTTCCGGCGGCAGGCCAGCGACCTGTGTCGTCCCGCCTGACCCGACAAGGACCAGGTAAGACGACGAGCTGAGGAAGGCCCTTTCGATGAGCATGACATCCGCGCCCGCCGCGCTGCCGCCCGCCGAGACCGCCGCGGCCCTGGCCGCCGACCCCGACGAATGGCTGCCGCGCGTCCGGCTGAGCCCGCAGGGACGCTGGTACGAGCGGCTGCACCGGGACGAGGACCACGAGATCTGGCTGATCAGCTGGCTGCCGGGGCAGAGCACCGGGCTGCACGACCACGGAGGGTCGCGCGGCGCGTTCGCCGTGGCGCTCGGCTCCCTGGAGGAGCGGGACCTGGGCGACACCCGGGAGGTGACGCCCGGCCAGGTCCGCGCGTTCGGGGCCGATTACATCCACGAGGTGCGGAACGTCTCGACCGCGCCCGCGGTGAGCGTCCACGTCTACTCGCCGCCGCTGACCACCATGAACCGGTACGAGCTCTCCGCGGACGGTGAGCTGATCCCGCTCGCCCACGAGACGGCCGAGCAGTGGTGACGGCAGGCGCGGCGGCAGCGGTGGCGAGGCCCGAGGGCGCGCGTTCCATCGACGAGATCCTCGCCGAGGCGCGCGCCCGCCTCGTCCGGATCGGGCCCGCGCAGGCCCACGACGAGGCCCGGGACGGCGCGCTGCTCGTCGACATCCGGCCCGCCGCGCAACGGGCCGAGGAGGGCGAGATCCCGGGCGCGCTCATCGTGGAGCGCAACGTCCTCGAATGGCGCTTCGACCCGGCCGGCGACGCGCGCCTGCCGCAGGTCGGCGGGTACGACCTCAGGGTGATCGTGTTCTGCTCCGAGGGCTACACCTCCAGCCTCGCCGCCGCGTCCCTTCAGGACCTGGGCCTGCACCGCGCGACCGACCTGGAAGGCGGCTTCCGCGCCTGGGCGTCCGCGGGACTGCCCACCGTCCACGGCTAGAACCGCCCGGACCGCGCCGCCGGTAGGGTTCGGGCGTGGCGGAACTCGGGCGGACGCCGGGCTGACGATCGCCAACGGCGCCGACAACATCTCCGTCTACACGCCGGTCTTCCGCACGATCGGCCCCGCCGCCACCGCCGTCACGATCGCCGTGTTCGCGACCGGTGTCGCGCTGTGGTGCCTGGCCGCGTCCCGGCTCGGCTCCCACCGGCGGATGATCGCCTTCGTCGAGCGCTACGGCGAATGGCTCGTCCCCGCCGTCTTCATCGTCATCGGGGTCGTCATCGTCCTCGAATCGGGCGTCCTCACCCGGCTGGGATGAGTCCTGACGACTGACTGATGCGGATCTAACACCCGCCGGTGTTGGATCGGGGTGAGTTGTCGGTCGAGGGTGGGAGGCGGCGTGATGCGTCCGGCCGGTGGTCTGTTCCTCGCGCTCGTGGTCGTCGCCGCCACCGGGTGTTCGGTGACGGGACGCGCGCCTGTGGACGCCGCGCCGTCCGAGCGTCCGCAGGCATGGGACTGGGAGAAGGTCGCGCCGGGAAGCGTGGGGCTCGACGCCGCCGCGCTGGACCGGCTCGCGGACAAGGCCGAGAAGGGCCGGTCCAACTGCCTCGCGGTGGTGCGGGACGGCAAGCTCGCGGGCGAGTGGTACTTCCGGCAGGGACGGCCGGACGCCGGACAGGAGGTGTTCTCGGTGACCAAGTCGGTCGCGAGCCTCCTGGTCGGCATCGCCCAGGACGACGGGGCCCTCCGCATCGACGACCGCGCGTCCACATGGATCACCGAGTGGCAGGGCACGCCGTCCGAGAAGGTGACGGTCCGCGATCTGCTGAGCAACGCCTCGGGACGCGAGTGGAGCACCGGCAGCGACTACGGGCGGCTGATCTTCGCCCGGGACCGCACCTCGTATGCGATCGGCCTGAAGCAGGCGCGGCCGCCCGGCACGGTGTGGGCCTACAACAACGCGGCGATCCAGACGCTGGACCGGGTGCTGCGAGGCGCCACCGGGCAGGACGCCATGTCGTTCGCGCGAACCCGCCTGTTCGAGCCGCTGGGGATGACCCGCACGATGCTCACCAAGGACCGCTCGGGCAACCCGCAGCTGTTCATGGGGATGCTGTCGACCTGCCGTGACCTCGCGCGCCTCGGGCAGCTCATGCTGAACCAGGGCCAGTGGGGAGGCAGGCGGATCGTGTCCGCCGAGTGGGTGAAGGCGTCCACCGGGCGGCCGTCGACGAAGCTCAACGACGCCTATGGCTACCTGTGGTGGCTCAACAAGCGGGGCACGGTCGTCGGCCCGCTGGCCGCGACCGGGGCCCGCGACGACGGCGGCGCCAGGCGGAGCGCGGACAGCATCGCGCCCGGAGCGCCCGACAGCGTGTTCTGGGCGTTGGGGCTCGGCAACCAGCTCGTCCAGGTCGATCCCGGGTCGAGGACGGTCGTGGTGCGGCTGGGACCGGGCGGCCGGCCCCGGCCGCCCACGTTCGGGCCCGCCGATGCCGCCGGGGTGCTGCGCGCCATCGTCCGGTGAGCACAGCACGGTGATCCCCGCCTCCCTCACCTGGCCGGAAGGTTTTCCGTAAGATCATGCTGGGCATGGGCAGGTCAAGGGGCGAAGCCGATGGCAGCGCAGGCCGGAGAACGGTTACTGGGTGATCTGGTCGAGGCCAGTCACCTGATGTCGATGCTTCAGGTGCCGACCGCGGTGGCCGAGCACGCGCGCCACGCCGGCTTCCACGACGTGCTGATCTACGTCGTCGACCTGCAACAGCGCGGCCTGCATCTGATGACCGGCCGGGACGAGGCCGGGCCGCCGGTGAACGGCGAGCCGATGGAGCTGAGCGTCGAGCGGACGCTGGCCGGGCGGGCGTTCCGGAACGGCGAGAGCGTGCGGGGCCACTCCACGGACGGCGGCCTCGACGTGTGGTGGGTCCCGCTGCTGAACGGGGCCGAGCGGATCGGGGTGCTGCGGGCCTGCGTCGACCCCGGCCGTGAGGGCGCCCTGCGGCTGCTGTCACGGCTGGCGGACCTGACCGCGCTGCTGATCGTCAGCAAGCGGCCCTTCAGCGACGCCTACGCCAAGCTGATCCGCACCCAGCCCATGTCTGTCTGGGGCGAGACGCAGTGGCGGCTGATGCCGCCGCGCAACTTCTCCAACGACCGCCTGACGATCGGCGCGGCGCTGGAACCCGCCTACGCCCCGGGAGGGGACGCCTTCGACTACGCCCTGGCCGGGGACATCGTCAATCTGTCGATCTTCGACGCGGTGGGCCATGACACCGGGGCCGGGCTGATGGCCGACCTGGCGGTGGCGGTCGCCCGCAACAGCCGGATCGAGGGTGCCGGCCCCGTCGAGACGGGTGAGGCCATCGAGACCGTGCTGAACGGGCAGTTCGACGGCGAAAGTTATGTCACCGGGCTGATCGCCGATCTGGACACCCGGACCGGCCGGCTGTCATGGGCGAACTTCGGGCATCCGGCGCCGGTGGTGATCCGCGGCGGGCGCTGGGTCGGCACCCTGGACTGCCCGCCCAGCGTCCCGCTGGGAACGGGGCTCGGCGGCGAACCCACCCTGTGCCATCAGCAGATCGAGCCGGGCGACCGGGTCATCCTCTACACGGACGGCATCGTCGAGACGCGCAGCGCGGAGCGGGAGATGTTCGGGCTGGAGCGTTTCATCGACTTCATCATCCGCCACAACGCCGACGGGCTCCCGGTGCCCGAAACGCTCCGGCGCCTCGTCCACAACATCCTCGAATACCACGAGGAAGGGCTGGACGACGACGCCACGGTCCTGCTGCTGGAGTGGCACGGCGGCGGCTGAGGCACAGGCGGGAGCTGGTGAGGCCCGTGCCGGGCGGGGTCAGGCGCGGGCGCCGAAGCGGGCGGCCAGCGAGCGGTACGTGCCCGGCGCGATGGCCCGGACGGCGACCGGCAGCCGCAGCCAGCGCGGCAGGTGGACCTCCGCCGATCCGCGTGCGACGCTTCTGGCCACCGCGTCCGCGACCCTTTCCGGCGGGATGGGACGTGGCCCGCGCCGAGGGTGGGGCCGCCCGCGTCGCTCGAAGAAAGGGGTGTCGACCAGGCCGGGCACCAGCACGCCGACCGTGACCCCCGTACGGTGCAGCTCCAGGCGCAGGCTCTCGGCGAAGACGTCCAGGCCCGCCTTGGACGCGGCGTAGACCGCCTCCCCCGCGACGCCCAGCCGTCCGGCGATGGACGACACGAACAGCAGGTGCCCCGAGCGGCGTTCCAGCATCCCGGGCAGCAGCGCGCGGGTCAGCGCGATCGGCGCCGCGAGGTTGACCGCCAGCAGCCGATCGGTTTCGCTGGGATCCATGCCGGTGAGAGGGCCGGCCCAGCCGAAGCCCGCGTTATGGACGAGCACATCGAGACGGCCGTGGGGTTCCAGCGCCCGCGCGGCCAGATCCCGGACGGCCGCCGGGTCGGCGAGGTCGGCGGCGATCGGCGTGCCGCCGGTGAGGCGGGCGATGCCGGCGAGCCTCTCCTCGTCCCGGCCGTGCACGACCATCCGCGCGCCGTACCGGGCGAGCGCGGTCGCGATCGCCGCGCCGAGCCCGGACGAGGCGCCGGTGACGAGCGCCACCCGTCCCGCCATCCGGCCGGGGTCCACGGTCATCGTCGCAGTTTAACGAGGCCGTCGAGGGGTCTCCTGCCGCCTCGCCGGGAGTGTCGGCAGGCATATCTGGTGATCGCCGGGAATAGGTAGTGCGGGGGAGTTCGGTCGGCGGCAGAGGCAGGCAGGGGTGGGTAGGCAGGAGTAGGTAGGCAGGGCAGGGCAGGCAGGGCAGGCAGGGCAGGGGGCGATGCATGGGGATCAGGGATCTTCTGGGCCGCCGAGACTTCCGGCACCTGCTGGTCGGCCAGGCGGTCTCCTCGCTGGGCGACTGGATGGGCACGCTGGCCCTGCTGTACCTCGTCCTGGAGCTCAGCGGCTCCACCACCGCGGTGGGCGGCGTCCTCGTCCTGCGGCTGCTCCCCTCGGCGCTGGGCGCGCCGTTCGCCGCCCGCGTGGTGACCGGCTGGCCGCGGCGCAACGTGATGATGACCGCCGACCTGATACGCGCCGGGATGGCCTTCGCGCTGCCGGTCCTTCCGCATTTGTGGTGGGTCTACCTGTGGGCCTTCGCCATCGAGGTCGTCGGCCTGACCTTCCTGCCCGCCCGGGACGCGGCGCTGCCCCTCCTGATCGAGGACCGCGAGGGCGGGCACGACCCGCGCACGCTGGAACTGGCCAACGGCATCACGCTCGGGACGCAGTACGGCATGATCCCGCTGGGCGCCGGGCTGCTGGGACTGCTGACCTGGCTCGCCGGGTCCCTCGGCGTGGCCGGGCACTGGGTGTACGTTCTGGTGTTCTGGCTGGACGCGCTGTCGTACCTGGTGTCCTACCTGGCGATCCGTTCCATCCCCGACCTCGGCCCGCGCCACGGCGACGAGAACGGCGAGGGCGGCATGGGCGGCGCCGAACGCGCCGGCGCCGCGGACGGCGCGGCCCGCGAGCGGCGTCCGGTGCCCGAGCGGCGCCCGGCCCGCGAACGGCGGCGCGGTGAGCGATGGCACCCTCATCGCGCGAGGCCGAGCCAGGGCTTCCTCGCCGCGCTGCGGATCCCCGTCGTGCGCGGGATCCTGCCGGGGGTGGCGGTCGTGGCGCTCGGGCTGGGGGCGTTGTTCTCGGTCGGGGTGCTGTTCGTCCGGAACGTCCTGCGCGCCGGTCCGTTCGGGTTCGGGCTGCTGGTGACGATGTTCGGTGTCGGCGCCGTGCTGGGCCTGCTGATCCTGCGCAGGCACTGGACGGGCACCCTCCCCACGCAGATCCGGGTGGCGATCGCGACGCAGGGCCTGGTGATCGCGGCGATGGGCGCGATCGGGTCGGAGATCCTGGCGTTCCTGGGGGCCGTGCTGTTCGGCGCCGCCGCCACCAGCGCCCTCGTCGGCACGCTCACCTACCTCCAGGAGGGGCTCGGCGGCTACGCGCGCAACCTCGCGCTGACCGCCTTCCACGCCTCGCTCCGTGCCGGGCTGGCCCTGGCCGCCCTGCTCGCGGGGGTCGCGGCGGACGTGCTCAGACGGCACGACGTCATCCTGCTCGGCTTCGACCCGGTCCAGACCGTCCTGATCGGGTCCGGCCTGATCGTCTTCAGCGGGGTGTTCCTGCTGCACACGCCCGGCGACGGCAGGCCGTCCGGAAGGCCCTCGGAGAACCCCGATGATCCGCCGGGGGAGTGGCATGGACCGGAAGGGGATAAGAGATCACTATTGGAGGAGGACCCTGAGCGACGGAGCCGGGACCCTGCGCGATGGGCGCTCCTGCCGGTGCCCGCAGCCCGTCCAGGCCGCCCGCTGCCGTGCCTAGGAGGTCAGGTGCCATGAGCCGGCTGGTCGTCTGCACCGCCCTGCGGATCGAGACGCTGGCCGTGCGCGGCCGGGGCCGGACGACGGTGCGGGTCGGCGTGGGCCCGCGCCGTGCCGCGGCGGCCGTCCCTCGCCTTCCCGCCTTCGACGCGCTGGCCGTCCTGGGGTTCGCCGGTGGTCTCACCGCCACCGGGCCGCGTCCCGGGGACCTGTTCGTGGCCACCGAGGTGCGGGCGGGCGAGCGGCGCGTCCCGTGCCCCTGGGCCCCTGACCTGCTGTCCTTGCTCACCGAGGCGGGACTGCCCGCGTGGGGCGCTCCGCTGGTCACGCATGACCGGATCGTCACCGGCGCGGAACGGTCGCGCCTCGCGGTGGACGGGGCGCTCGCCGTGGACATGGAGTCGGCGCCCCTCGCGTCGGGGGCGGACGGCCGTCCCTTCGTGGTGCTGCGCGCCATCGTCGACACCCCCGACAAGCCGCTGGCCAGTCTCGGCACGCCGTACCGGGCCCTGCTGGCGCTCCACCGGCTGCGCAGGGCCGTCCCGCTGATGTCCGCCTGGGCCGCCCGGTCCACCGGACATCCGCGCTTCCCGCCCGCCAAGGAGGTACGAGGCTAATGGGAATGCCGATCCGCCAGAGTCTTCGCATCGGGGGCTACATCCTGCGCAACAAGCTCCTGCGCAAGAAGAGGTTCCCGCTGCTGGTGGAGCTGGAGCCGCTGTTCGCCTGCAACCTGTCCTGCGCGGGGTGCGGGAAGATCCAGCACCCGGCGAGCGTCCTGAAGCAGCGGATGCCGGTCGAGCAGGCGGTCTCGGCCATACGCGAGTGCGGCGCGCCGATGGTGTCGATCGCCGGAGGCGAGCCGCTGATGCACCCGCGGATCGCGGAGCTGACCGAGGCGCTCGTCAAGATGCGGAAGTACGTCTTCCTGTGCACCAACGCGCTGCTGCTGCCGCGCAAGATCGACCGGTTCGCCCCGTCGCGGTACTTCACCTGGGTGGTGCACATCGACGGGCTGCGCGAGCGCCACGACGCCTCGGTGTGCAAGGACGGCGTGTTCGACCAGGCGGTCGCCGCCGTCCGGGAATGCCGCCGCCGCGGCTTCCGCGTCACCACCAACACCACGTTCTTCAACACCGACACCCCGCAGACCGTCATCGACGTGCTCGACTACCTCAACGACGACCTGGGCGTCGACCAGATGATGATCTCCCCGGGCTATGCCTACGAGAGGGCGCCGGACCAGGACCACTTCCTGGGCGTACGGGAGACGCGCGAGCTGTTCGCCAAGGCGTTCGCGGGAGGCAACCGGAAGCGGTGGCGGCTCAACCACTCGCCGCTCTTCCTCGACTTCCTGGAGGGCAAGGCCGACTTCGGTTGCACGGCGTGGGCGATCCCGTCCTACTCGATCTTCGGCTGGCAGCGTCCCTGCTACCTGATGTCGGACGGCTACGCCGCGACCTACCGCGAGCTCGTCGAGGAGACCGACTGGGACTCCTACGGCCGTGGCCGCGACGACCGCTGCGCGAACTGCATGGCCCACTGCGGCTATGAACCGACCGCCGTCTTCGCCACGGTCGGTTCCCTCCGCCAGTCCCTGCGCGCCCTCGGCTGAGCGCCGGACGGCCGTCGCCGGGGTCGTGTTCCTGGTCGCCGGGGGCTTGGGCCTCGCCGGGTACGTCTACGCCGTCCGCCGCAAACTCACCGGGAAGTGAGTCGGCCCGCCCCCCGAGGCGGCCCGTGGCGGCGCCGATCCGCGGGCCGGTCGGTTCCGATGACCGCAGGCGGGTACGTGCGGCACGATGACCGCCGCCGACCGAAGGGATCCGCGGGGGTGGGACGCCGTGCCCGCCCCGCTGCGTACCGCGGCGCTCGCCGCCGCCTGCGTGCTGATCATCGCGGGGACGGTCTACCTGCTGGTCCAGATGCTCGTCCGGCTGGCCCCGCTCACCCTGGCCATCGTGGTGGCGCTGCTGCTGGCCGCGCTCGTCCACCCGCTGTCCGACCGGCTGCGGCGCGCGAGGGTGCCGCCGTGGATCGCGGCGCTGACCGGGGTGCTCGCCCTGCTGGTGGCCATCACCGGGTCGCTCGTGCTGATCGGCCAGCGCGCGATGGACCAGTTGCCGAACCTCCAGCGCAGCCTGAAGGAGGGGCTGGGCAGGGTGCGCGACTTCGCGCTGAACGGCCCGTTCCCGATCAGCCAGGCGCAGGTGGACGCGATGACCCGCGGCCTGGCGCGGGCGGCGCGCGCCGCGGCGCCCGATCCCGTGGGCGGGGCCACCGCCGCCGCGCAGGTCGCCGCGTCCATACTCATCGCCTTCGTGCTGCTGTTCTTCATGCTGAAGGACGGCCGGGCCATGTGGCAGTGGACGCTGCGGGCGTGCCCCGCCCGGTTCCGGCGGGCGCTGGACGAGGCCGCCGAGGCGGGATGGGGCACGCTGGTCTCCTACGTGCGCGGCATCGTCGTCATCGCCCTGGTCGACGCCGTGGGCATCGGCGTGGCGCTCGCCCTGATCGGCGTCCCGCTGGCCCTGCCGCTGGCGCTGCTGACCTTCATCGCCGCGTTCGTCCCGATCATCGGCGCGACGGTCGCGGGGGCCGCCGCGGTGCTCGTCGCGTTCGTCACCAACGGACCCGGCGACGCCCTCCTGGTGCTCGTCGCCGTCATCGTCGTCCAGCAGGCCGAGGGGAACCTGCTGCAACCCCTGATCCAGGGGCGCGCGCTGGACCTGCACCCCGCCGTGGTCCTGGTCGCGGTCACGGCCGGGACCCTTCTCGGAGGCATCGCCGGTGCCGCCGTGGCCGTACCGCTCGTGGCCGTGGCCAACCGCGTGACCGCCGTCGTGCGCGCGACACCCCCGGACGAGCCCGCCTGACCGCGACGGCGGGTCAGACGGCGGCGAACAGCGACTCGACGGGGACCGGCCGGGTGAGGATCCGCTGGTCCACCGCGTGACGCATCAGCCGTTCCAGCATCGGGCGGTTCGCCTCGATCCCGTACGGGAGGGGGTCGCGGCCGGTGAGGTCGTGGACGCGGCGGTACGGCAGGCCGGCGGGTTCGGAGGCCGGTCGCGTGGCGACGTACCGGTCCTTGGACTCCACGAACGCCTCGTAGATCGCCGCCGCGGCGCCGGGATGGGCGTCCAGGACCTCGTCGCGGATCACCACCAGGTGGTTGATCGGGTAGAGGCCGGTCCGCTCCAGGTCGGCCAGCGCCGCCTCGACGGCCAGGTCACCCGGCCCGGCGATGTCCGCCTTGGTGTTGTGCAGGATCGCGCCGTGGTGGAAGCCGCGCACCAGGAAGACGGGAAGCGCGGTGAACCGGACGCCGTGCTCGCGGGCGCACAGGTAGGTGGTCACCGCCATCTCGGAGACGTCGAATTCGAGCGTCCGCACCATCCTCCGGAAAGCCTGCGGCAGTACCGGCACGTCCACCCAGTCGAACTCGAAGCCGGCCGGGCGTACCTCACCGTCCACCAGGGCGGCGTTGTTCCCTTGCCGGTGGGTGACGGCGCTCAACCGGACGACGTCGGACACGCGGGGCTCCTCCCGTTCGGACTCACTCTCACGGCCGTCCCACCGTCTGGCGCGCGTTCAGGTGATCGTTCAGGCGATGCGGACGGGAAGGGTGCGCGGCCCGCGGACCTGCCCCGCCGACCAGGTCACCGCGGCCGGGTCCGCCAGGGTGAACTCGGGGACCCGCTCCAGCCACACCTCCAGAGCGACCCGCAGCTCCATGCGCGCCAGATGCGAGCCCAGGCAGCGGTGGATGCCCAGGCCGAACGCGGCGTGCCGGTTGACCTCGCGGTCGATGACGACCTCGCCCGCCCGGTCGAACTGCGCCGGGTCCCGGTTGGCGGCCGGGAACGACAGCAGGATCCAGTCGTCGGCCTTCATGTCCACGCCGTTCCAGCGCATGTCCTCCTTCACCAGCCGCGCCATCGTGACCGGCGCGTAGGCGCGCAGGAACTCCTCCATCGCCGTCGGCAGCAGCGCGGGCTCGGCGACCAGCCGCTCGCGGTCGGACGGCGTCTTGGCCAGATGCCACAGCGAGGCGCCGATCGCGCTCCACGTCGTGTCGATCCCCGCGATGAGCAGCAGCGCCATCGTCCCCGCGACATGGAAGGGCTCCAGCTTGCGCCCGTACAGCTCGGCGTTGATCAGGTACGTGGTGAGGTCGTCCCGGGGACGGTCGACATGGTCGCGGATCTGCGCGAGCAGGTAGTCGAACAGCGTCTCCATGTTGGCCAGCCGGTCGTCGGGCGGCAGGTTGATCGCTTCCAGCGCGTTCTCGACGAACCCGCGGAAGCGCGGCCCGTCCTCCTCGGGAAGGCCGAGCATGTCCGCGATGACCCGTACCGGGATGTGCTGGGCGTAGTCCTGCGCGGCGTCCACGACGTCCCGTCCCTCGAACGCGTCGACGAGCGCGTGGCAGTAGTCCCTGGTGCCGGGCTCCAGCCTGCCCACCGCCGACTTGGTGAACGCCGGGAGCAGCAGCCGGCGCGCGTCGCGGTGGAACGGCGGATCGGACGAGATCGGCGGGACCCCGCCCACCGGCGCGGTCTCCCGCGGCGGCCGGACATTGCTCACGATGATCGCGCGCGAGGAGAACCGCTCGGTGTCGTAGGCGATCGCCGCGACGTCCTTGTAGCGGGTGGGCAGCCAGCCGCCGCCGAACCGGTCGGTGTGCGCGATCGGGCAGCGTTCCCGCAGGTCGTCCTGGATGGGGTACGGGTCGGCGGCCCACTCGGGCTCCACATGGGAGAAGTCGCTCGCCCAGTCCTCGACGGGACCGGTGACGATCTCGCTGCTGACGCCGTCCGCCCGCTCCTGCTGTAGCTCCCGGAAGGTCTTGGTGAAGCGCTCGTCGGCGGTCATCTCAGCTCTCCTCGATGACGTCGATCGCGCGTTCGGGACAGTTGGACACCGCGAGCCGGGCCTGCTGCTCCTCGCCCGCCGGGACGACTCCGCCGTTCAGGACCGTCCCGTAGCCCTCCCCGTCCTCGCCGAAGACGCCGGGGGCGAGGTCGTAGCAGCGGCCGTGCCCCTGGCACCGGCCGGTATCGATGTGCACTTTCACGGCATGTCTCCCGTCTGTCGCGTTCCGCCGGGCCGCGCGAGATCGGCCACGATGCGGGCCAGCAGCGCCGCCCACTCCCCGTCGTCCACCGGGTGCAGCTCTCGTGGCACGAGGGCGCCGCCGATCGCGAGCAGCAGACAGAAGTGGGCGAGCGCGTCCGGGGGAAGCGCCGGGTCGGCCTCGCCGCCGGCCTGCGCGAGCCGGATCAGACCGGCGAGCCGGTCGGCGCGCTCGCCCATGTAGTCGCGCATCAGCCTGGCGACGTCCCGGTCACGGCGGGCCGCGACCAGCGCCTCCACGATGAGGTGCCCGAGGTCGTCCCGGCGCTCGGGCAGGCACCGGCCCGCCGCGAGCAGCAGGTCGGCGATGGGACGGTCGGGCTCGGCGGCCAGCAGCTCGGCCAGCAGCTGCCGCCCGTGCGTCCGCAGCGCGGCCACCAGCAGCTCGGCCTTGGAGCCGAAATGCGAGTACAGCGCCCCGTTGCTCACCCCGGCGGCGGACGCGATGTCGGCGACCCGCGTGCCCTCGTAGCCGTGGCGGGCGAAGGCGTCCGCCGCGGCGCGCAGCAGCCGGTCACGGGTCTCGGCCGCGGTGACCCCGGCGATACGGCCCATCCCTGAATTAAAAGAGTGTTCATTTTGTTGGTCAAGCCCCGCCCAAGGGCCGCCGCGAGGCCCGCGAGATCACGCCGGGCCGGCCGTCGCGCGGTCCCGGACGGGGTGGTTAGAGATCGCTCATTGGGAAGACACCGAAGATCGGGGGGCGGCGCAACGGAACGGGGCGGCGTCACGACCTCGGCTGAGCAGCCTCCGGGCGGGCACGCGCGGCGGCACACGAAAGGAGCCGACGATGGCGATCGTCTCGCGCGGTTTCCACGGCAGACGGCAGGAGTCCGGCGCGCAGTTGCCACCGGGCCAGTACCTGGTGAAGGACTTCCCGGTGCTGTCGGCCGGGCCGACACCGCGGATCCCGACCGCGGAATGGGAGTTCACGATCACCACCGAGATGGGACAGGACCACCGGTGGTCGTGGGAGGAGATGCTGGACCTGCCGCACGAGACGCCGACGGTGGACATCCACTGCGTCACCAAGTGGTCCAAGCTGGGCACCAACTGGCAGGGGGTGTCGCTGGACACGCTGCTGTCCGAAGTGGACACCACGGCGGGGTACGCGCTGGCCTACTCCTACGGCGGCTACAGCACCAACCTGCCCTTGCAGGACCTGCTCGACGGCCAGGCGTGGGTGGTCTACCGCTACGAAGGCGGCGACATCCCGCCCGAGCACGGCGGCCCCGCGCGGCTGCTCGTCCCGCACCTGTACTTCTGGAAGTCCGCCAAATGGCTCCGCGGGATCCGCCTGCTCGAACACAACGAGCCGGGATTCTGGGAGACCGCCGGCTATCACGACTACGGGGACCCATGGCGGGAACAGCGGTACCAAGGGGACTGACGTCGCGTCCGCTGGTGTGGCGGGTCGCGCGGCTGGCCGCCGAGCGCTGGGAGACCCCGACCGCGCGGACGCTGACCTTCGACGTTCCGAACTGGCCGGGGCACCTGCCGGGCCAGCATGTCGACGTCCGGCTGACCGCGCCCGACGGCTACAGCACCCAGCGGAGCTACTCGCTCGCCCGGCCCGACCGGGTGGAGCTGACCGTGGAACGGCTGGACGACGGCGAGGTGTCGCCCTACCTGGTCGACATCCTCGCCGTCGGCGACGAGATCGAGCTGCGCGGGCCGGTCGGGGGCTGGTTCGTGTGGCGGCCCACCGGGCGGCGCCCGGTGCTGCTGCTGGCGGGCGGGTCGGGCATCGTGCCGCTGATGGCCATGATCCGGGCGCGCCGCGAGGAGAGCAGCGGAACGCCGTTCCGGCTGCTGTACTCGGTGCGCTCGCCCGCCGACGTGTACTACAAGGACGAACTGGGACATCCCGAGCCCGGACTGGACGTCACCTGCCTGTTCACCCGCGAGACCCCGGAGGGCTGGCCGCGCCCTCCCGGCAGGCTGACCGCGTCCGACCTCAGCCGGCGCGCCGGGCTCGCCGACTCCGACCCCGACTGCTTCGTCTGCGGCCCGACCGGATTCGTGGAGGCCGCCGCGAACCTGCTGGTCGCGCATGGCCAGGACCCGCAGCGGATCAAGACCGAACGCTTCGGCCCGACTGGAGGCTGACCGACATGACCATGGGAATCCAGGGCGACGGCGGAGACCGCCACATGGACGGCAACGTGCTCGCCGGTCCGCTGGGCGAGCTGTTCTCCGTGGACGTCACCGCGGCCACGGGCACCTGCGCCCAATGCGGCCGCAACGGCCCGGTCGCCGGGCTGCCCGTGTACGCGAACGCGCCGGGGATGGTCGCCCGCTGCCCCGGCTGCGACAACGTCCTGATGCGCCTCGTCCGGTCGCCGGACTCGGCCTGGCTCGACTTCGGCGGCTTCACCGCGCTGCGCATCCCGGTCCCGGCCAGGTGACCGCCACGGCGGTGCGCGTGCGAACCCGGTGAGGCGATGACGGAAGGCTGGGCAGGCTTTGGGGGGACCGTTCTCCGACACGACCGCGTGGGCGAGAAGCCTGCGAACGCCCCTGCGGAACTTCCTGCGCACCGAGGCCGGCAGCGCCATCATCCTGCTGGCCGCGACCATCGGCGCGATCGTCTGGGCCAACCTCGACACGTCCTCGTATGAGGCGGTGTGGGAGACGCCCCTGTCGGTCGGCGTGGGCGATCACGCGCTGTCGCAGGACCTGCGCCACTGGGTCAACAACGGGCTGATGACGCTGTTCTTCTTCAACGTCGGCCTGGAGGCGCGCCGCGAGTTCGACATGGGGGAACTGCGCGACCGGCGGCGGGTCGCGCTGCCGCTGGCCGCCGGGCTCGGTGGGATCGTCGTGCCGATCGCCATCTTCCTGGCGTTCAACGCGGGCACCCCGGCCGTCCACGACTGGGGCGTGGTGATGCCGACCGACACGGCGTTCGCCCTCGGCGTGCTGGCGCTGTTCCGCCGGAGCTTCCCGGCCCGGTTGCGCACGTACCTGCTCACCGTCACCGTGGTCGACGACATCGTCGCGCTGGTGGTGATCGCGTTCGTCTACACCGAGGACCTGAAGGCGATGCCGCTGCTGGTGGCGCTGGCCATCTTCGCCGTGATCGTCGTGGTGCGCGCCTTGGGCGTGGGCCAGGTCCCGGTGTACGTGCTGCTGAGCGTGGCCGCGTGGGTGGCGCTGTCCTTCTCCGGGGTGGAGCCGATTCTGCTGGGACTGGCCCTGGGCATGCTGACCTTCGCCTATCCGGCGACGCGCGTCGATCTGGAACGCGCCACGGAGGTGTTCCGGCTGTTCAGGGAGCAGCCGACACCGGAGCTGGCGCGGTCGGCGCGGGTCGAGGTCGCCGCGGCGATCTCACCGAACGAGCGGCTGCAGCAGATGATCCACCCGTGGTCGGGCTACGTGATCGTGCCGCTCTTCGCGCTCGCCAACTCGGGTCTCGTCCTCAGCGGCGACGTCCTGGCCAACGCCTACACCTCCTCGCTCACCCAAGGGATCATCGTGGGCTTCGTCATCGGAAAGCCCCTGGGAATCTCCCTGCTGACCTGGCTCGTCTGGCGGCTCAGCGGGCGCAGGCTGGCTCCCCCCGTGGGATGGGCGTCGGTCCTGGGCGCCGGCGCCATCAGCGCCATCGGCTTCACCGTGTCCCTGCTGATCGCGACGCTGGCCTTCACCGGCGAGCGGCTGGAGGAGGCCAAGGTCGGCATCCTGTCCGCCGGGATCCTCGGCCCTCTCATCAGCTGGCTCGGCGCGCGGGCGGCCGCCAGGCTCCCGACCCCCGCGCGGGTGCGCGCGCTGCTGGGCACCGCGGAGGGCATCATCGATCTGGCCGCGCCGGTCGACCCGGACCGCGACCACATCCGCGGGCCCGCCGACGCCCCCGTCACCTTGGTCGAGTACGGCGACTTCCAATGCCCGTATTGCGGCCAGGCCGAGCCGATCGTCCGGGAACTGCTGGAGGGGCATGGTGACGTCCGGTACGTGTGGCGGCACCTGCCGCTCAGTGACGTCCACCCGCAGGCGCGGCTGGCCGCGCTGGCGTCGGAGGCGGCCGCGGCGCAGGGCGCGTTCTGGGAGATGCACGATCTGCTGCTGAAGCACCAGGACGCGCTGGAGGCGCGTGACCTGGTCCGCTACGCGGAGGAGCTGGGGCTGGACGTCGATCGGTTCCGTGACGACCTGCGCCGTGGCCGCGGGAACGACCGGGTGTCGGAGGACGTCGACTCGGCCGACCTGAGCGGCGTCTCCGGCACCCCGACGTTCTTCGTCAACGGGCGCCGGCACCACGGCGCCTACGACATCGAGACGCTTTCCAAGGCGGTGCGGATCGCCAGGAAACGGGCGGTCTTGGAGTCCCGGCAATCCCGCTGAGAAAGGCCGATTCCAAGATCCGGCCTTGGTGTGGCGGGGGTGGTCCGGGCGCTTTCCCGCCCCCGTGCCGAACGGTGTTCGAGTGCCGGGAGCGCCCGGAGGGAAAGGGGACGCGGAGCCTTCGGGTGCCGGGCGGGACGGGCACGGGATGGCGCCCGGACCGCGCGAAGCGGTCTTAGGGAATCTCCGGGATGGGGATTGCGGAGGGCGCGCCGAGCCGGTTCGAGAAGCCACCGGAATCGGTTCCGGAAGCCTTGTCGGCATGCCCCCGTACGGCACCGGGACGCCCAAATGCCCACACGATCGGTCGGGAAGTCCGCGCCCGCGCCCGAGCCGGTGCCGGGGCGCCGCCGGGACGGGAGTCGAACCGGAGGATCGCCCGCTCCGAGGGCCGCGGGGGTGATGTCGGAGCATAGCCCTCGTACATGGGGTCGTCGAACGAGGCGGATGCGCCCGCTCACATGCCGGGGACCTCGGCCGATGTTGGCTGTCGATCTTTGGCTGCCCCTACACTCACCTCCCGGGGGCGATGAACACGGTCATGCAACCACCCCGCTGACTAAGATCAATGGTGGAGTTCTTTTGAGCCGGCTAGATGACTTCGTGGTCCTGTGGAAGAGGCACGGCCACGATTGGACATGGGCCGAGTACGCGCAGGCGCTGGCGACAATGGGACATGGTGGAACGAACGAGTCGAACTTGAAGGTGTGGGTTTCGCGAAACCGCGAGAAGCTGCGCCGGGAGCACGGCATCGACGTGGGCCAGAAACGCGTCAGTGCTGCTGACGAGTTCAATGCGTGGCCGCCACTGCCCCGGGCGCTGCGCAATCATTCCATTTATCGGCTGCTGGAGTACCATGCGCGTGTTCGAGCGCTGGGAATAGAGAACCTCGCACCATCGCTGAAAAATCCCTATCTCTGGCAGGTCGGCGCCCTACGCGAGAACAATCTCGTGATCCGCTGGGATCCGGACCGCGGTTTCTATCGCAGTGAACGCACCTCCAGAGAAGCGCTGCTCGACCCCGGATATTCGCGCATCTCCGAACCGCGCGAATCGTATCTAGCGCGACATCCCGACGAAGCCGGTTGACTCGTCAACATCCTTGCAGCACCCCTTACGGCGAGACTACGCTGCCAAAGGCGGGAGAAATCAGTGGGGGGAGCATGGAGGGATCGGGTTGAGAGGTGACAGCGGGCCGAATGTAATCGAGGGCGGGCGCGGCGAAATCCTGGCGGCCCCGGGACGCAGCGCTTACGTGGACGACCAGCAGGACGTTCTCGCCGTGTACGACTGCGGCGAGAGCACCACTGAAGAGGACAACGCCTGGTTGGACAGGGTGCTGGAGTCGCATGGCGTGACGCACTTGCCGGCATCCGAATACATCACCGAAGGACCGCTTGCCGGATGGCGTTGCTGGACCATTGATCTGCGTTCGAGGTCGTGAAAGCGGGAACACCGCGGCCCCGGCCCGGTAAGGGCCGGGGCTCTTGCACCCCCGCGCTCCCGCCTCCCCGTGAGACCTCGAAGGCCGTCCCCCGCTCCACCCGAGAACACCAGAGCCGCCGGCGCCGCCATCGGCGCCGGCGGCTCTCCCCCGCAATGGCCTGTTTTATTCTCCCCGTGCCCGGAAACGCCGTCCGGCCGTCGGCGAATATCCCGCCGCAAAGGGCGGGCGATGAGTGGTGTACGCCTTTCACGGCGCCGGGAGCGCCGATTTCCCTTCCATGGCCCGCGAATCGCCGTCCCGGCCGGGGACGGCGATTCGCGATTGGCCGTCAGAACCGCGGAATAAGTGCGGTCCACCTGACGGGCACCCGTACGGAACGCCGCCGTCACGGATTGTCAGGCGAGCTGATGCGCGGCCTGCCGCTCCCTGCCGCTTTCCTGGCCGATCATCGAGATATGCGTCACCCGGAAGGGGCTGGGCGCGCCCTCGGGATAGACGGCATGGACGATCAACAGTCCGGCCGCGCACTGCGAGCACACCCGCAGCGGCGTGTGCGACGCATGGGTGACCAGATTAACCAGGGTCATCTCCAGCACGGGAATCCCCGGACACTCCGGCTGTCCCTGGCACCTGTCCGGATCTGGCGGCATGCCTCCCCCTCGTTTGGTGATACGCGCTGCCCGGCTTGGGGAAAGCGGCCGCTTGGTAGCCGTGCCTGTGCCGGCCGCTTCTGCGAATCTTCAGCCGAGGGGGCTTCTTGCGGTTACGGCCGATGTAACCGTGTTCGGCGAGGACGACGACGATCAGCACGCAAAGCAGAATCAGCGAGACATAGGACGTCGAGCCGAGTGCTCCTTGTAGCCGGGCCAAGTCGTCTAGTATGAGCCCGTCCATGGCTCCTCTCTTGGCATCGAGTGGCGGCTGTTGACAAAAGGACCCTCTACCGCTGCCACGGTGGAGGGTTCTTACGTTACATGGGCTATGCCCGTGACCGGTGGTACGGGTGTAACCGTTGGGTAACGTTTAGCTGATGGTGCTTGGGTGTCGCCGGCGGTCCGCAGGTGCCGGGACGGGCTGCTCGATCGGACGTGTTCATGGCGTCGGCTCCTCGCTCGGGCGGGCTCACCTGGCGGCCGGCTGATCTCGACCACTGTCGCCCCGGAGGGCCCCGGCCGCACCCGGGAAGGCCCCTGGTCCGATCCCTGGGGAGCCGAGCTCACTGGTTCCGCGGGGCGAGGTGGAGATCGCCCCGGTGCCGCCGGCCTGGAAGGCGGGCGCGGTGTGGTCACCCTAGAACAGGAGACCCCCCCGATATCCCGGGCCGAGGCGTCGGCCGCGCCGGTGTGTCGCGGGACCGGGCGCGCCCTCGGAGGTGATCGGCGGCATCCGGCACGCCGGGTGTGGCATTCCGCGGTCCGATTGGACAACCGGCGGCCGATGGTGTTACATGGGCTATGCACAACCCCGGGGGAACGGACCGCGTCGGGGGGTCGCGGCCACCAGCTGGGTTGTGCGTCAGGGGTCGCCTCCGAGCGACCCCGAACGAGGGCCCGTCTCGCGCATGTGGGGGTGCGGGGCGAGGCGGGCCCTCCCGTTCCCCCTTCTCCGGTCCAGGCCGGAGAGGGTCAGCCCCGTGTGTGTCACGCAGTCATGCCACAGAGCGTGCTCGTCGGTCCGCCTTCCGACTCGTCGCCCGACGTGCACGAGTGAGGGGAAAGGGTTCCTCCGATGCCCTCACGAGGACGCCTCCGGCGCTCGCGGCCGGGGGCGTCCTCCTTTCTGTGACACGGATTCCGTCGTGCCGCCACACCCCTGCACGTAACATGGGCTATGATGGACACCGAACCCGGAGGGGCTGCCGCCGAGCGGAGAGCGCTACCCGTCCCTGGGAGCGAAGTGGCAGGAGCCTCGCCCCTCCGGGTTCCTCCCCGCCGGTCGCAACGGGGGCCCGGCGGGGCTTCACATCATCACATCACCACCACACGACGAGGGCGCGTTCCCGGCACGGGACGCGCCCTCCGTCATCCCTCGGGCGCCGTCCGACCCGAGCGTGCGTCCGGTAGCGGCCGGGCACCGTCCCCGAGGGTATGGATTGCCGAATGAAGTTCTAGTAAGAAAGGGGCACTGGACCGTGTCCGTTGTGCGGCGTCCGAAGCGCGACCGAAACGACGGCTGATGCCCGAGGGGGCGCCAAATGGAGACCCGAGCGGCGATCCTGTGGGAACCGCGCACCGACTGGAGCGTCGAGGACATCGAGCTCGACGATCCCAAGGCAGGAGAGGTCAAGGTCAAGTTCGCGGCCTCCGGACTGTGCCACTCCGATGAGCACATGGTCACCGGGGACATGGTCCTCGATCCGGAGATGGCCGCGCTGCTTCAGCTCGAACAGTTCCCGATCATCGGCGGGCACGAGGGCGCGGGGGAGGTCGTGCAGGTCGGCCCCGGCGTCACCACGCTGCAGGAGGGCGACCACGTCGTCCTGTCGTTCATCCCGTCCTGCGGCCGCTGCCCGTCCTGCGCGAGGGGCCGCCAGCACATCTGCGACCTGGGCGCCGTGCTGCTGGCCGGACGCCAGATCGGCGACATGACCGCGCGCCACCACTCCAAGAGCGGCAAGGACCTCGGGATCATGTGCTGTACGGGCACCTTCGCGCCGTACACCGTGGTCAACGAGGCCACCTGCGTGAAGATCGACAACTCGATCCCGCTCGACAAGGCCGCCCTGGTCGGCTGCGGTGTCACCACCGGGTGGGGAGCGGCCGTCAACGCCGCCGACGTCCAGCCCGGCGAGACCGTCGTGGTGATCGGGATCGGCGGCATCGGCATGAACGCCGTGCAGGGCGCCGCCATGGCCGGTGCCCGCCATGTCATCGCGGTCGACCCGGTCGAGTGGAAGCGCAAGGAGGCGGAGACCACCTTCGGCGCCACCCACAGCGCGGCGTCCATCGAGGAGGCGGCGGCCCTGGTCGGCGAGCTCACCTGGGGCGCCAACGCCGACAAGGCCATCCTGACCACCGGCGTCGCCACCGGCGACCTGATCGGCCCGATGATGGGCATGGTCGCCAAGGGCGGCCGGGGCGTCGTCACCGCGGTCGCGCCGATGATGCAGGAGGACGTCAAGCTCAACCTGTTCGACCTGGCGATGCAGCGCAAGGAACTGGTCGGCTGCATCTTCGGCAACGCCAACCCGCGCCGCGACATCCCGCGCCTGCTCCAGATGTACGGCGAGGGCAGGCTCAAGCTGGACGAGCTGGTCACCACCACCTACACCCTCGACGAAGTGAACAAGGGCTACCAGGACATGCGGGACGGCAAGAACATCCGCGGCATGATCCTGTACTGAGTCACTCGCGTACCGACTCACTCGCGAGGAAAGCCGTACCGGCCGACCAGGCGGACGAAGGACGCGGGCGTGAGGACCCGCAGCGGCGTCAGCCCGTCGGGGTCGCGCCGGTAACACACCACGTCCTCGCCGCCGCCGGTCCCGATGGGCTGGACGAGCCTGCCGCCGGTCCGGAGCTGCTCGACCAGCGGCGGCGGGACCTCGGTGAACGCGGCCGAGACCACGATGGCGTCGAACGGCGCGTGGCCGGGCGCGCCCTCGGTCCCGTCGCCGGCGAGCACCGTGACGTTGCCGATGCCGTCCGCCTCCAGGCGGCGGCGGGTCTCGTCGGCGAGGTCGGGCCAGATCTCGACGCTCACGACCCGGGCGGCGAGCCGCGCGATCAGGGCCGCCTGGTAGCCGTACCCCGAGCCCACTTCGAGGACGCTCTCCTCGCCGGTCGGCTCCAGCGCCTCGATCATGCGCGCCGACAGCGACGGCTGGGTGGTGACCTGGCCGTGCGGGATCGGGAGCGGCTCGTCCACGTACGCCCGGAAGGCGTGTTCGGCGGGCACGTAGCGGGCGCGCGGTGTGGCGCGGACGGCCGCGAGCACGCGCTCGTCGGTCACGCCCGCCGCCCGCGCCGCCAGGACGAGGTCCTCGGGGCCGCCTCTTTCCGTGTCTGAGCGCCTCATCGTCTCCCTGTCATCTCAGGGGCATCCCAGGCCGTCACCTCAGGCCGATATCGCTGCCGTACCCAAATGGCCTGCGTGCGCACGCCAGGCGATCGATACCGGGACGGAAAGGGTAGGGAGATCTCGTCAGGCCGTGGTGGGAGTGGTGATGCAGTCGTATGCGGCGGTGCTCGCTCTGCTCGGGTCGCTGGGCGCGTTCCTTTCGGCCGTGTACGCGGTGGCGCGGCTCGCCGGGGTGGGCGGAACGCTGGGCGGCGGTCCCTTCCTGTCGGGCGGGCGCCCGCTGGAGCACGCCGCGTCCCGGTACCACGTGCGCTGGTACGTGGTGACGATGGTGTTCCTGGCCTTCGACATGGAAATGATCTTCATGTACCCGTGGGCGCTGGTCGTCGCGTCGATCGGGACGAAGGCGGTGGTGGAGATGTTCGCCTTCCTCGGCCTGCTGATGGTCGGCGTGGTGTACGCCTGGCGCGAGGGGGCGTTCCGATGGACCTGAGCGCGCGGCTCGCCCGCTATGCCGCGTCCGCTCCGCGTCCCTTCCTGGTGGACGTGCCGGGCGGGGCGCGGACCAGGATGGTCGTGGACGGCGAGCTGCGGCGGCGGGGCTGGTTCGAGGCGGACGCGCCCACGTCGGCGGACCTGCTGGTCGTGTGCGGTGATCCCGGAACGGACCTGGCGGGGGGCGTCCATACGGCCTGGGAGGACGTTCCCGGACCCCGGGCGCGGGCGTGGCTGCCGTCCGATGCGTCGGTGGCGGCGGTCCGCGGCGCGCTGGATCGCGCGGTGGCCGAGCTCGCCGATATCGGGGCACAGCGCGACCAGGCGATGGCGCGGGCGGCGGCAGGCCCATGGCGGCCCGGGGAGGAACCCGTCCACCACGGCGGGCACGACGAGCACGGCACGCACGGGCATCACATGGAGGGGATGCACGGGCATCACATGATGGGTGCTCCGGGCGGGTTGGCGATGGCGGATCGAGCGCCTGACCGGGACGGCCTGAAGCTGGACGTTCTGCGGGTGCCGCTGGGTCCCGTGCTGAGGGACTGGCCCGCCGGTCTCAAGGTGACGCTCACGCTCCAAGGCGATGTGGTGCAGGCGGCGGAGGTCCATGTCCTCGCCGGAGGGCCGGGATCCGCGGCGGGGTTCTGGGACGAGCCCTGGAGGGCGGCGGCGAGGGGTGAAGCGGTCACGCGGGGGGAGGCCGAGCGGCGGCGGGCGGCCGCTCACCTCGACAGCCTGGCCCGGTTCCTCGGCGTCGCCGGGTGGCGCGACCAGGCCGGCCGGGCACGTGTCCTCCGGGACGCCGTGCTCGCGGGAGGGGACGTGAGCGGCTTCGGCCGCTTCGCTCACCGCACCGCCCGTTCCCGTCCGCTGCGCTGGATGACCCGGAAGGTCGGTGAGATCGATCCGGCGACGGTGACGCGCTACGGCCTCACCGGGCCGGTGGCGCGCCGTCCCGGAGACGTGGCGGCCCGGGTGACCGGCTGGCTCACCGAGATCCGCGAGGCGCTGGCCGCGATGGACGATCCCACGCCGCTGGACGACGACGAGGGGCCGCGCGGGCCGGTGGGGCGGGAGCCGAGCGCGCGGCTGCTCGCCGCGCTCCCCTCTCTGCTGGACGGCGCGGAACTCGCTGCGGCACGGCTGATCGTGGCAAGCCTCGACCCGGACATCACCCAGGTCACGGCGATGACCCATGGGTGAGACACCGCTGTGGACCCTGGTGGCGTCGCCGGTGGCGCTGGCGCTGCTCGCGTACGCCGCCGCCGTCCTGGACAGGTCGCTCGGCGCGGTCGCGGCCGGGCATCGCGGCGCGCTCCGGGCGTGGGGCGAGCCCGCGCGCGGCGCCGTCCGGCTCCTCGTCCAGCAACGTCGCGCCACGCTCGCGTCCGACCGCCTCCTGGCGCGGATCGGCGTGCTCGCGCTGCCGGTCGCGGCGCTGCTGGCCGCCGTGGTGATCCCGCTGGGGACGGCCGCGGTCGCCGGGATGCGGGTGGGCGTCGTGTGGTTCAACGCGATGGAGGTGGTGGTCTGGGGCGCGGTCTGGCTGACCGGATGGGGAGCGAACTCGGCGTATGCGCTGATCGGCGGGTACCGCTTCCTGGCGCAAGGACTGGCGTACGAACTGCCGCACATGTTCGCGCTCATCACGGCGGCGCTGGGCGCGGGCTCGCTGGACTTGGCGGAGGTGGCGGCGGCCCAGCACGATCTGTGGTTCGCGGTGTGGATGCCGGTCGCGTTCGCCGTCTACCTGATCTCGGCGGCGGCGATGGTGTTCTGGGGGCCGCTGGACCATCCGGTGGGCGCGGATCTGGGGGGCGGGGCGGCGGTGGAGCTGTCGGGCCCCGACCGTCTGGTGTTCATGGCGGGACGGTACGCGCTGCTCGTGGTCGTCGCGGCGGCCGCCGTCCCGTTGTTCCTGGGCGGCGGCGAGGGGCCGCTGCTGCCCGCGCCCGCCTGGTCGCTGGTCAAGACATCGGCCGTGCTGGCGTTGCTGGTGTGGACGGCGCACCGGCTGCCCGTGCTGCGCATGGACCGGTTCGTGGAGGCGGCCTGGACGGTGCTGATCCCGGCGGCGCTGCTCCAGGCGCTGGTCGTCGCGATCGTGGTCGTGGGGTAGCCGTGCGGGACGTCGCGTTCTGGATCCTGGCCGTCGCCGCGGTGGCGAGCGGCGTCGCGGTGTTCGTGGTCGACTCGATGGCGCGCGCCACGTTCGCGCTGCTGGCCTCGTTCCTGTGCGTGGGCGTGGAACTGCTCCTGATCGACCTGCACTACCTCGGCGTACTGGTGGTGCTGATGATGATCATGGAGCTGCTGGTGATGGCGGTGTTCATGATCATGTACATGATGAACCCGGCGGGGCTGATGCCGATGACCATGGTCCACAACCATCGCGGTGCGCTGACCGTCGCGGGCGCGGTCTTCGCCGCGCTGGCCGCCGGGATCCTCCTGGCCGACTGGCCGGAGCGGGCGGGCGCGCCGCCGCGCGACCCGGCCGTCGCGCTCGGCGAGTCCCTCATGGGCCCGGCGATGCTCGTCATGATCGTCATCGGGGTGGCGATCCTGGCCACGATGATCGCCTCGGTGGTGCTGGCCACCCACCGGGGCCGGTACGGCGACCAGGACGGCACTCGGGACGGTGACGTCCCATGACGTTGCAGGCGTTCCTGCTGCTCGGCGCGGCGCTGTTCGCGGTCGGGCTGTACGGGGCGCTGTCCCAGCAGTCGATCGTGATGCTGATGATGGGTCTGGAGCTCATGATCAACGGGCTGGTGGTGGCGGGCGCCGCGTTCTGGTTCTTCGTGGCGCCGTCCACCGCCGACGGCCAGGTGCTCGTGCTGGTCGCGATCACCGTGATGGCGCTGGAGATGGCGATGGGCTTCGCCGTCGTCACCGCGCTGTTCCGCGCCCGCGACGCCGACCTCACCGACCAGGCCAGGGATCTCAAGGGATGACGGCGCTCGGCTGGGCCCTGCCCGCGCTGCCCCTGGTGGCCGGGGCGCTGCTGCTGGCCTCGGCGCCGATCTTCGGACGACGTGCGGACCGGATCGCGCCGGTCGTCTCCGTGCTCGCCGCCCTCGGCATGACGGCGTCGGCGATCACCGCCGCGGCCGTCCGTCCCGCCGTCCGGGTCCCGCTGTTCGGCGGGTTCGAGGCGGGCATGGCGGTGGACGGGCTGTCGGCCGTGCTGGTCGTGATGGTGACCGCCGTGACGTCGGCCGTCCTGGTGTTCGCCGCCGGAGACCTGCCCGGCGCGGAGGCTCGGGCGCGCTTCCACGGCCTGATGCTGCTGTTCGCCGGGTCGATGCTGGTCACCGTCACCGCCACCGACCTGGCGCTGCTGCTCATGGCCTGGGAGGTCATGGGCGCCATGTCGTACGCCCTGATCGGATTCCGGTGGCGGGACCAGGGCCGGGTCGCCTCGGCGGGCGTCGCGTTCCTCACCACCCGGGCCGGTGACCTGGGGCTCTATCTCGCCGCCGGATGCGCCGTCGCGGGGACGCGGGCGCTCTCCCTCGACACGCTGCCGGACGCGGCGGCGCCCTGGCGCGACCTGGTCGCGGCGGGGATCGTCATCGCGGCACTGGGGAAGTCGGCGCAACTGCCGTTCTCCTTCTGGCTGTCGAGGGCGATGGCGGGCCCGACGCCGGTCTCGGCGCTGCTGCATTCGGCGACCATGGTGGCCGCGGGCGCGTACCTGCTGCTGCGCGTCCGGCCGCTGCTGGACGCCACCGGGTGGGCGGCGACGCTGGTGGCGTGGGCCGGGGCGCTCACCGCGCTGCTGCTCGGCGCGGTCGCGCTCGCGCAGCGCGACCTGAAGCAGGTGCTCGCCGCCTCGACCTGCGCGCAGATCGGGTTCATGGTGCTGGCCGCCGGTGCCGCGTCCACCGAGGCGGGAACCGATCAGATGGTCGCGCACGCCGCCGTCAAGAGCCTGCTGTTCCTGGGCGCGGGAGCCTGGTCGGCGGCACTCGGGACCATGGACTTGGGTGAGTTGCGCGGCGCGGCCCGTCGCCATCGCGTCGTCGGCGCGACGTTCGCCGTGGGGGCGCTCGCCCTGGCCGGGCTGCCTCCCCTGTCCCTCTGGGTCACGAAGGACGCCATCCTGTCCGCGGTCGCCGAGCGCTCGGCTCCGCTGTACGTGGTCGGCCTCGCCGCCGGGGTGCTGTCGGCCGCTTACGCGGGACGGATGCTCCTCGCGGTCTGGCGGCGACCCGCCGACGCCGGGCGGCTTGAGCGCGTCGGCCTTCTCAGGCAGGCGCCCCTGCCCGTGCTCGCCATCGCCGCCGCGTCGCTCGGGGTCGTGGCGCTCCCCGGCCGGGACCTGTCGCCCGATCTGGCGCTCTCCGGTGCGCTCGCGGTGGCGGTCCTGGCCCTCGTCTGGCGTCGGCCGTTTCGCTCCCGCCGGTGGCGGCCCGCTCCGGCGGCGCACTGGCTGTACCTGGAACGGATCGCTCACCAGGGCGTCGTCCGGCCCGTCCGCGCGCTGGCCGAGGCCCTGGCCCGGTTCGACGACCGTGTGATCGACGGGGCGGTGCGGGCGGTGGCGGCGGGGGGACGCCGCGCCGCCGCCCTCACCGACCGCCGCGCCGAGCTCACGGTGGACGGCCTGGTCAACGCGATCGGACGGGCCGCCAGGACGCTCGGCGCGCTCGCCCGCCGCCCGCAGACCGGCCTCGTCCACACCTACTACGCGCAGGCCGCGGTGCTGCTCACCGTGCTGGCCGTCGTCGCGGTCCTGGCGGTGTGACCGTGCTGTCCCTGACCATCTTCCTGCCGCTGGCGGCGGGGCTCGCGCTGGCCGCGACGCCCCGCCTCACCGGCCGGACGGCGGTCCGGGCCTGGATCGCCGTGGCGGCACTCGACCTCGCCCTGGTCATCGCGATGTGGATCGGCCACGACGGCGGTGGCCTCGGCTACGAGACGCGGCTGCGCTGGATCCCCTCGGTACGGGCGGGCTACCACGTCGGCGTGGACGGGCTCTCGCTGCCCCTGATGGCGATGACCTCGGTGCTCTTCCTCTGCTGCGCCGTGTACTCGCTGCGCCTCACCCACCGGGTGCGGGCGTTCGCCGCGCTGTTCCTCTTCCTCCAGACGGTCTGCCTCGGGCTGTTCGCGGCGCTGGACCTGCTGCTGTTCTTCGTCTTCTTCGACCTGTCGATCGTCGGGATGTACTTCGTCATCGCCGGCTGGGGGCACGGCGACAACGCCCGTTCCGCGCTGAAGTTCTTCCTCTACACCTTCTTCGGCTCGCTGGTGCTGCTGCTCGGGTTCATCGGCCTCTACCTGGGCTCCGATCCCCCGACCTTCGACATGGTCGAGCTGACCCGAGCGCCCCCGCTGGACGGGTCGCCGGGGCTCGCGGCGCTCGTCCTGCTCGCGATCGGCATCGGGCTGGCGGTGAAGACGCCGGCCGTCCCGTTCCACACCTGGCTGCCTCCGGCGCACACGGACGCGCCCGCGGCGGGCTCGGCGATCCTCGCGGGCGTCCTGCTGAAGATGGGCACCTACGGCCTCGTCCGGATCGCGATGCCGATGCTGCCCGAGGCGTGGCGCCGGTACGCGGGGGTCTTCATCGTGATCGGCGTCGTCAGTGTCCTGTACGGGGCGCTGGTCGCGCTCGCGCAACGGAACCTCAAACGGCTGATCGCCTACACCTCCGTCAACCACATGGGCTATATCGTCCTGGCGGTGGGCGCCGCAGGTCTCGCGCGGGACGCCGCGGCCGGGCGGCTCGCCGTGACCGGGGCGGTGACGCAGATGGTCAGCCACGGGCTGATCACCGGGGCGCTGTTCCTGCTGTCCGGCGTCCTGTACGACCGTGCCCGCACCTATGACATGGACCGTTTCGGCGGTATCGCCGCCCGCGCGCCGCTCTACGCGGGACTGGTGGCGGTGGCGGCGTTCGCGTCCCTTGGCCTGCCGGGGCTGTCCGGCTTCATCGCCGAGTTCCAGATCTTCGCCGGGACGATCGGCACCGGCACCGCGACGGCCGCGGTCGCCGGGGCGCTCGCCGTGCCGGGCATCCTCATCACCGCGGCGCTGTTCCTGCGCGTCCTGCACCGCGCGTTCCTCGGGCCGCCGGGCGAGCTGACCGGCGGCGTGGGCGACGTCCACCCCGCCGAGCTGTGGGCAATCGTGCCGCTGCTGGCGCTGTCGCTGGTCATCGGGGTCGTCCCGCGTTTCCTCCTGGACGTCATCGAGCCCGCCTCGGCCGCCGTGCTGTCCCTGGTGTCGCGATGATGCGCGAGAACCCCGCCGACCTGGCACCGGAGCTGTGCGTGCTGGCCGGTGCCGTGCTGGGACTGCTGACCGGCATCTTCCTGCCGCGCGCCCGCCAGTGGATCGCCGCGGTCATCTGCGCGGCCGCCCTCGTCGCCGGGCTGGCCTTCACGGTGATCGCGTCACGGCGTCCCGACCTGATGGCGTTCGGCGCCTTCGCGGTCGACCCGCTGACCCATCTCACGCGCGGCGTGGTGCTGGGCGCGACGGTGCTGGTGCTGGGGCTGGCGGCCGGCCCGCTGCGCGGGCACGCGCGCGAGACCGAGTTCTCCGTGCTCATCCTGCTCGCCGCCCTCGGGACGGTCACGCTGGGCGCGTCCTCCGACCTGCTCGTGCTGGTGGCGGCGTACCTGCTGGCGAGCATTCCCGGGTACGCGCTGGCGGGCTTCGGCAAGGACGCGCCGGGCACCGAGGCAGCGCTGAAGTACTACCTCATGGGCGCGTTCATGGGCATCTTCATGCTCGCGGGGGTGACGCTGCTGTACGGGCTGGGCCGCGCCACCTCCTACGAACCCCTGCGGCAAGGGCTCGCCGCCGCACCCGGTGCCGCCGTCACGGTCGGCACCGTCGCGCTGCTCGCCGGGCTGCTGTTCAAGGCCGGTGCGGTGCCGGCGCACTACTGGATCCCGGACGTCACCGAGGGCGCCCCGCCCGTCGTGGCGGCCTTCGTGACCACCGTCCCCAAGATCGGCGCGTTCACCGCCCTGTTCCGGCTGGCCGCCGAGGCCCTGCCCTCCACCGTGGACCGGCCGTCGCTGATCGCGACGATCGCCACGGTCACGATGACGCTCGGCAACCTCGCCGCCTTCGGCCAGGACAACGTGCGGCGCCTGCTCGCCTACTCGACGATCAGCCAGGCCGGCTACCTGCTCGTCCCGGTCGCCATGGCCGGGCGCGCCGCCCTGGCCGAGCCCGCGCTGCTCTTCTACCTGGCCGCGTACGCCGTCACCAACCTGGGCGCCTTCGCCATCGTCGTGGCGGCGGGCCGGGACACCATCGCCGCGTACACCGGCCTGGCCAGGCGCTCACCGGCACTGGCCCTCGCCCTGGCCGTCTGCCTGCTCGGACTGGTCGGCACCCCGCCCACCGCCGTCTTCGTCGGCAAGCTTTTGATGTTCGGCTCCGCGCTGCAAGGCGGCTACGCCTGGCTCGCCGTCGTGGCCGCGCTCAACTCCGTGGCCAGCGTCTTCTACTACCTCCGCTGGATCGTCCCGGCCTTCGGTGGTCCGTCCGGACCGCCCGTCACCCTCCACCGTGGCGCCCAGGCCGTCGCCTACACCGCCGCCACGGCCTCGCTCGCCCTCGGCGTCGCCGGCGGGATCGCCCTCACCGTCTGACGTTCGGAGAACCCGGTCAGATGGTGCCGGCGGCGGTGAGGTCGGACAGTTCCTTGGTGCTCAGGTTGAGGAGACCGCCGTAGATCTCGGAGTTGTGCTGGCCCAGGGACGGCCCCAGGGTGCGGACCTCGCCGGGGGTGTCGGACAGCTTCGGGAAGACGTTGTGCATCGGGAAGTCGCCGAACTCGGGGTGGGCGAGGCGGATGATGGCCTCGCGTGCGCGGAAGTGCGGGTCGGAGAGCATGTCCTTGGCGCGGTAGGTGAGCCCGGCCGGGACGCCGTTGTCGTGCAGGAGCTCCAGCAATTGAGCGGATTCCTGGCCGGCGGTCCATTCGGCGATGAGGCCGTCGAGTTCCTCGGCGTTGGCGCCGCGCGCGCCGTGGGTGGCGAAGCGCTCGTCGTCGGCCAGCTCGGGACGTCCCATGAGCGTGGCCAGCCGCCGCCAGATGGTGTCGCGGTTCGCGGCGATGAGGACGGGGCCGTCCTTGGTCGGGTACACGTTGCTGGGCGCGACGTTGGGCAGCACGGAGCCGGTGCGCTCGCGCTGGTAACCGGCGATCTCCCATTCGGGGATGAGCGACTCCATCATCGCCAGGACCGCCTCGTACAGCGCCGAGTCCACGATCTGCCCGCGCCCGGTGCGCCGCCGCGCGTGCAGGGCGACCAGCGTGCCGAGCGCGGCGAACGTGCCGGCCAGCTCGTCCCCGAGGGAGATGCCCGCGCGGGACGGGGGCCGGTCGGGGTCGCCGGTGACGTAGCGGATGCCGCCCATGGCCTCGCCGATGGAGCCGAACCCGGCGCGCGGCGCGTACGGGCCGTCCTGCCCGTACCCGGTGACCCGGGTGATGATCAGGCCCGGGTTCTCGGCGTGCAGCGCGTCCGGCCCCAGCCCCCAGCGTTCGAGGGTGCCGGGACGGAAGTTCTCCACCAGCACGTCGGCGTGCGCGAGGAGGCGGCGCGCCAGCGCCTGCCCCTCGGAGCCGCGCAGGTCGAGGGTGACCGACTTCTTGTTGCGGGCGAGGATCGGCCACCACAGCGACTTGCCGTGCGGCTTCTCCCGGCCCCACTCGCGCATCGGGTCGCCGGTGCCGGGCGGCTCGACCTTGATGACCTCGGCGCCGAAGTCGCCGAGGAGCTGGCCGCAGAAAGGTCCGGCGAGTAGCTGGCCCATCTCGACGACCCGCAGGTCGCCGAGGGGACGGGAGAAGGTGTCGTCGCTCATCGTTGCCCGTCGCTCGGGACGTCCGTGGAGACGTCGCTGGTCAGGTCACCATGAAGGTCTGCGTGGAGGTGGGCCGCGGCGGCGCGCACGTGGGAGCGCATCACCGACTCCGCCCATTCGGGGTCGCCGGCGGCGAGCGCCGAGACGACCTCGCGATGGTGGTGCATGCTGCGCTCCATGGCCTCGGCGTCGTACCGGCGGAAGGTGCCGAGGATCAGGGGGGCGTGCATGACCGAGGTCAGGATCGTGGGGAGGCGCCGGTTCCCGGACGCGTCGATGATGGCGACGTGGAACCGGGAGTTGAGCTCGGCGACCTTCGCGAGGTCGCCGTCGGCCACCGCCCGCTCCATGCCCGCGCACAGCTCGTTCAGCTCGTCCAGCGCCGCCCGATCGGTGCCGAGCCGGGCGGCGCGCGCCGCCGCGTACGGTTCCAGCAGCGCGCGCAGCTCGAAGATCTCGTCGAGGTCGTCCCGCGTCCACCGGACCACCCGGGCGCCGCGGTGCGGCAGCACCTCGACCAGGCCGTCGGCGCCGAGCCGTTGCAGCGCCTCGCGCACGGGGGTGCGGGACAGGCCGAGGGTCTCGGCCAGTTCGGCCTCTCCGAGGCGGGCGCCCGCCGCGGCCTCTCCGGACAGGATCATCTGACGCACCACCTCGTACGCGGTGTCAGTCGCGCGGGCCATCAACACTCCTTGCCATTGCATGCAATATAGTCACAGGGACGGCGAAAAGGCGAGCATGGGGGTCGAATTGCATACAACCGTACTGGAGGTCGGTCCACGGGACGGCCTGCAGAACGAGGAGCGCGCGCTCTCCCCCGAGGACAGGATCGCGTTCATCACCCGTTGCGTGGAAGCCGGGGTACGCCGGATCGAGGCGGTGTCGTTCGTCAACCCGAAGCGGGTGCCGCAGATGGCGGGCGCGGAGGAGGTCATGGCGGGGGTGCCGCGCCGCGACGGCGTCTCCTACAGCGGCCTGGTGCTCAACCGCCGGGGGCTCGACCGCGCCCTGGAGGCAGGGGTGGACGAGGTGAACGTCGTCGTGGTCGCCACCGACACGTTCTGCGTCCGCAACCAGGGCCGCACGACCGCCGAGATGCTGGACGCCTGGGACGAGATCGCCGCCGCCGCGGCCGACGCGGGCGTGCCCGCCGGGATGACGATCGGCGCCTCGTTCGGCTGCCCGTTCGAGGGCGAGACGCCGCCGGAGCGGGTCGCGGAGATCGCGCGGCGCGCGCACGCGGCGGGGGCGTTCGAGATCGCGCTCGCCGACACGATCGGCGTGGGCGTGCCGGCGCAGGTCCGCGACCTGACGCGGCGGGTCCGGGAGGCCGCCCCCGGGACGCCGCTGCGCTTCCATTTCCACAACACGCGCAACACCGGGTACGCCAACGCCCTCGCCGCCGTCGACGAAGGCGTGACCGTCCTGGACGCGAGCACCGGCGGCTTCGGGGGCTGCCCCTTCGCGCCCGCCGCCACCGGCAACATCGCGACCGAGGACCTCCTGTACGCGCTGCACCGCAGCGGCGTCGACACCGGCATCGAGATGGAGGCCGTCGCCGCCACGGGCGCCTGGCTCGGCGACCTGCTCGGGGTACCGGTCCCCGGCCTGCTCGGCCGCGCCGGCCCCTTCGTGCCGCTGGGGGACGGGTCAGGCTGACGAGCGCGGGACGAGCTTCATCGTGCAGGCCCGCGCCTCCGGCGCCACCATGGGATCGACGTACTGGCGCGGGTACTTGCCGTACTTGGAACGGTAGGCGCGGTCGATGCCGTCCAGGAGATCGTCGTCCGACTCCTCGGTGAAGACGACGTCCTTGTCGACGCCGCCCGCGCGGATGTGGCCCCGGCGGGTGGTCTTGGCGGCGCGGTACCAGGCGCCCTCCGGACCCCGGTAGGAGCGGATGTAGAGGTCGTCGCCGTTCCGGACGACCCAGATGGTGGTCGGCTTGCGCGGCCCGCCGTCGCTCATCGGCGCCACCTCCAGCTCGTCCGCGCCGCCGATCTTGTCGAGCTCCTCGCTGGTCCAGGTCGTCGTGGTCGCCATGGAATCCTCCCGATGATCGGCTCTGCCGGTTGTCGTCTCCCTCCCTTGGGTGTGTGCGGAGCCCGGACGGCCAAACGCGGAGAACGCGCCGCTTGGCCAGGGACGGCGGTCCGCTTGGCAGCTTTTTTGCCTGATCCGGACCGGCCCGCGATCCCGCCGCCGGCGGCGGCCGGACGATCAACCGCACACGTCACACGATCAACCGCGCGGGCGTGGGCGCGACGACGCTGGTCACATGCCAACCGCTCGGTCATCACCATCACGTTCAGCTGTTCTCCAGGCCCCGGCGCGCACCGGCAGCCGTACGACCTGGTCTCCGATCGTCGCACTCGCCACGGGGATCGCGGTGCTGGTGTCCAGCGAGTTCCTGCCCGCGAGCGTGCTGCCCGCGATGGCGGCCGACCTCGGGATCAGCGAGGGCAGGGCGGGCCTGGCGGTCGCGGCCACCGCCGCCGCGGGCGCGGTCACCGCGCCCAGCATCGCGGCCCTGCTGCCACGGATGGACCGGCGCACCGTCCTCGTCGGGCTCCTGGTCGCGGCGACGGTCGCGAACCTGGCGGTGTCGGTCGCCCCCGGCTTCGCCGTCCTGCTCCTCGGCCGGCTCGTCCTGGGCGTCGCCATCGCGGGGTACTGGTCGTTCGCGCTCGGCGCCGGCACCCACGCCGTGCCGGGACGGGACAGCGTGATCTCCACGTCCCTCGCCCTCGGCATCACCCTGGCGACCATCGCGGGGGTGCCGCTGGCCTCGCTGCTCGGCGACGCGGTCGGCTGGCGCACCGTGTTCGGCATCGCGGCCGGGCTCGGCGCCGTCGCCGCGATCGGAGTGGCCGCGGCGCTGCCGCCCGTGCCCCCGCACCCGGCCGCCGGGCTCACCATGCTGCGCCAGGCGATCGGCAGCCGGCTCCTGATGACCGGCGTGCTGGGCGTGGTCCTCGTCGCGTTCGGCAACTTCGCCGCCTACCCGTTCATCAGGCTCGCGATCGAGGAGATCGACAGGCGCGCCACGGTGTGGCTGCTGCTCGCCTGGGGCGTCGGCGGCCTGGCCGGCAACCTCGCGGCGGGGCGGTTCGCGGGGCGGTTGCGGGTGGTGGTCTCCGTGGCCCCCGTGCTGCTCGGCACCGGCCTGCTGGTCACCACGACCGCGCCATCGCTTCCTGTACTGGCCGTCGGCGTCGTGCTGTGGGGTGTGGCCTTCAACATGGTCCCGGTCGCCACCCAGCTCTGGGTGACGCGCGTCGAGCCGGAGCGTGCCGAGTCGGCCCTGTCGTTGCAGGTGACCGCGTTCCAGGTGGCGATCACCCTCGGGTCGGCCTCAGGAGGCGCGCTGCTGGACGGCCACGGGCTGAGGACGGCGTTCGTGGTCGGCGCCGCCTTCGCCCTCGCGTCCGGGGCACTCTTCTCCGCCCTCCGCGTCCCGCGCGGATGAGGCGTCACGCCATGCCTGCGGCGGGATGCCGTGGTGGGCCGAGAAGGCCCGGCTGAAGGCGGCGGTGGAGCCGTAGCCGACGGCGGACGCGACGTACTGCACGGGATGCGAGGGGTCGCCGAGCAGGCGGCGCGCCTCCCGCATCCTGGCCTCCCTCAGCATCTCGGCGGGGCCGCGGCCGAGCGCCCGGCGGAACCGCTCACCCAGGGCGGAACGCGACAGATGCACCAGGCGCGCCATCCGCTCCACCGTCCACGGCTCGCCGGGCCGGGCGGTCACCGCCGCGACCACCGCGGCGACGGCCTCGTCCGGGGCGGCGGCGTCGTCACGGTCCTGCCCCTCAAGCCAGGACACGGTCATCGCCGCACCGATCACCGTCCCGTAGCCGGCGGCGAACAGGGACGGGTCGCACATGTGCTCAAGCGGGCAGATGGCGACGAGCGCCACGACACCCTCGTGCCGCGTGGCGAAGCCCCGGACCACCAGCGGGCTCGGCAGCCGATGCACGGGGACGGCCAAGCGGAGGTCCCCGACGACCACGACGGACTCCTCGAACCGTCCCGACGCGGTCACCCGGTGGGCGGTACGGGCGTCGACCAGCGCCGCGTCGCCTTCGCGGAGGAGGTGTGACCCGGACGCGGTCTCAAGTGTGACCTCGCCCGCCGACACCAGCACCCACCGCGGGCCGGGCCGATCGGTGAGCCCGGCGCCGGCCGGCAGCCGGACGCGGCGCATGCTCGACATCTCCCATACCGGTCTCAGCGAGGCGGACGCATCCGCCTGATCGCGCACACTCGCCACGACGTCAGCCACGCGAGATGCAGCACAGAAGAAGCCGCCGCGTATTCCCCGCTGTGCGCACCCCGCTGCGCGGACCCTTTCGGGGACTGTCCGGGACGTGACAGTTCTCTCGATGCGCCGTTCAGCCTTCTGTGGTGAGCGGTCCCCTTCCCGGCCACGGAAGGCGACGGCTAGTGTCCTCTCCGTGACGTTAGGTAGTGATCCAGCGTCCGCCCAGGTGATCCGCGCGTTCAGCGATGCGAAACCCCGGCCTGGAAAGGGGACCCTCCCATGACCATCGCCAGCGACTACCAGAACGACATCGCCGACTACTGGAACGCCGAACGCAATCCCGTCAACCTGCGCCTCGGCCAGGTCTCCGGGCTGTACCACCACCACTACGGCATCGGCGAGGTCGACTGGTCCGTCCTGGAGACCAGCGACGACGCCCGGCGCGAGGAAGCCGTCATCGCCGAGCTGCACCGGCTGGAGAACGCCCAGGCCCGGCTGCTGCTGAGCCATCTCGGCGACATCCGGCCAGAGCACCGGCTGCTGGACGCGGGCTCGGGAAGGGGCGGCACCGGCTTCATGGCCCACGCCGCCTTCGGCTGCCGGGTCGACGGCGTGTCCATCTCCCGGTCCCAGGTGGACTTCGCCAACGACCAGGCGGCCAAGGCCGGCGTGCCGGACCGGGTCCGGTTCCACTTCAGGAACATGCTCGACACCGGCTTCGACAGCGGGGCCTTCCGGGCGATCTGGAACAACGAGTCGACGATGTACGTCGTCCTCGACGACCTCTTCGCCGAGCACTCCCGGCTGCTGGAACGCGGCGGCCGGTACGTCACCATCACCGGCTGTTACAACGACGTGTACGGGCTGCCGTCCCGCGCCGTCTCCACCATCAACGCCCACTACGTCTGCGACATCCATCCGCGCAGCGGCTACTTCCGGGCCATGGCGTCCAACCGGCTCGTGCCCGTCAGCGTCATCGACCTGACCCCCCAGACGATCCCGTACTGGGAGCTGCGCCAGAAATCGTCGGTCGCCACCGGCATCGAGAGCACGTTCCTGGAGGCGTACCGCGACGGCGGCTTCCAGTACCTGCTCATCGCCGCCGACCGGGTCTGAACAGGTGAAACGACCATGCTTGAGCCCTGTAGGAGCCTGCGCCCCCCGCGGATCACGCCCCCCGAGTGGGGCGCCTTGGGAACCACGGCGGCCCGGCTGCCCTCGCTGCTGGCCGCCGCACGCCCCAGCCGCGACTCGCCGATCGGCCTCGGCGTCCCCTCGGCCTACGCCGAGCGGCCATGGGGCGACGGCTCCCACTCGCCGCTCTACTGCCCCGCGCCGGAACGCGTCGACGACACCCTCGCCGGTGAGGTGGAGGCCCGGCTGCTCGCCTGGGCGGACGACCAGGGATTCCGGGAGGACGAACTGGCCGCGCTGGCCGAGGCCGGTTTCGGGCGGCTGGCGACCCTCGCGCATCCCGACACCGACGACCCCGACGCGCTCCTGGTCGCCGCCCAACTGAACGCCGCGTGGTGGGCCGCGGACGACTACTACGCCGACGACACCGCCCTGGGAGCCGTACCCGCGCTGCTCCCGCCGCGTCTGGCGCTGGTGATGGCGGCCATGGACCCCGTCCCGCCCGCCGGTGATCTCACCCCGCCCCTCCAGGCGGCCCTGCGCGACGATCTGGTCCGCCGCATGCTCGGCTCGGCCACGGAGCATCTGAACCGCCACGCCACCCCGGCGCAGGTCCAGCGGGTCTGCTACTCGACCTTCGCGATGTTCGTGAGCTGGACGGCCTACGCCGCCTGGCGGGAGACCGGCGAGCACCCGCCCGCCTGGGAGTATCTGGCCGCCCGCCAGCACGACAGCTTCTACACGTCCATGTCCCTGATCGACGTCGTGGGCGGCTACGAGGTCCCGGCCGCCCTCTTCTACGAGCCGCGCGTCCGCCGCGCCGCGATGCAGGCGGGCACCGCCAGCGTGATCGTCAACGATCTGCATTCGGTGGCCAAGGACGCGGCCGACGAGAAGCCGGTCTGCAACCTGGTCCTCCTGATCGCCGCCGACCGCGGCTGCTCGGTCGACGAGGCGACCGAGCGCGCCGTGGACCTCCACAACGGCCTGGTCCGCGATTTCGAACGCTCCCACCAGGCCCTGACCGTGATCCCGTCCCCCGACCTGCAACGCTTCCTGCGCGGGCTGCGCGCCTGGATGGCCGGGGGCCTCGAATGGCACGCCACCAACAGCCGCTACCGCACCGCCTAGCGGCGCCCGCCGAACGCCCAGTCGTGCACCTCGATGTCCGCGTACCGGCCCTCGGTCAGAACGCCGCGCGCCGCGTCCGGGCCCTCCGCCCGGACGAGCACGGCCGTCCCCAGCCAGGTGTCCCCGTCATCGGACAGCAACGGCCCGTACGCGATCAGCTCGTCCCGGTCGTCCGGCACGGCCAGGTCCACCGGCCGTCCCGCGCCCAGACCGAGCACCAGATACCGGTCGCCCTCGTCCCGGCCACCGGCGAACTCCCACATCGTTCGTCCGAGCAGGTTGCGCCACCGGCGCAGCAGGACGTCCCGGTACACGCCGGCCTGGTAGTTGGGCTCGTCGAACGCGAACGCCCGTGCCGTCGCGGGATCCGGCAGATCGACGATGTGCACGCTTCCGGTCGGCGTGACCCCGTCCTCGGCGAAGGTCGGCCCGCGAGCGATCATCCCCTTCGCGAACCGGTCCATGTAGGACCAATGCCTCTCGGCCAGTTCCTCACGCAACGGTAAGGATCCGGGCCGGTCCTGGTGGTAGACGAAGAATTCCACACCGCCCAGTCTTCACCACACGGAGCGATCTAGAACAGTGCCGCGGCGCGGGTGAGCGCGGCCAAGACGGCGACGACGAGGGCCTGCACGACCACTATGTCGTCGCTGTGCGAGCCGATGCGGGGAGTGAAGCCCCCCTGCCGGCAGATGGCGATCAGCTCCTGCCGGCACGTGCGCAGCCGGCGCCGCCCTCCACCGAACCCGATCCCCGGCCGGTCCCGGGGTCTTCGCGGAGCGGCTACGAATCGGCCGGGTGGCTGCTCACCACCTGGCCCTTCGTGTTCACGGCGAGGTAGCCGCCGCCGTACTCGTCGGTGAAGTAGATCATCATGGTCGGCCTGTTGCCGTTGAAGACCCAGGCGGCCCTCACGAGGATGTACCTGCTGGTCGGCTTGGGGACTCTCAGCGTGCGCTCCGCGCGGCGCATCAGGCTCGGCAGCGCGTCCCAGTCGAAGGTGTTGAGGTCGACCTTCGCGTCCCCCGTCGTGATGGCGATGCTCGGCCGGCTGCGTACCGCCGCGTCCGCTCCCCGCTCGTAGGTGTAGTTGTCGAACGCGGAGCGGCGCCCGGGTACGGGGGCGTCGGCGTTGGCGCGTTGCTCGTAGACCGTGAACTGGGCGAACAGCGTGCTGCCGGAGGCGGCCTCGAACTTCTTGATGACGTCGCGGATCGCCGCCGGTGTCAGCAGGGTCCCGCCCTGCGCGGCGCCGCCGCCACTCTGGTTCCCCCGCGCGGTGCTCTTGGACGCCGTCGGCGCGGTGGCGGTGGGGCCCTCCGTCTCCGTGATCGTCAGGCGGAAGCCTTCCACGACCTTCGGGACGACGATGAAGATCGCTGCGAGAACCGTGGCGATCGTGCCGACGGCCAGCACGCCGAGCACGGCCGGGACCGTGGCGGAACGGCGGCGCCTCACGGGCGGGGGAGCGGTGTGCGGGCCGCTGGGGAAGGGGGCGTTCGGGTTCGTCGTCGGCCCGGGGACGGGTGACGGCTGGGGGCTCTGCGGAGAGGCGGGGGCGGGGCCCGGTAGGGGCTGCGCGCCGCCGGTGCCCGCGGCCTGGGCGAGCATCTGGTCGAGCTGGGCCGTGGTGGGCCGGGCGGCCGGGTCCCGTACCAGTAAGGCTTGCAGGACGGGCGCGAGGGGACCGGCGTTGCGAGGCGGCGGGATCTGGCCCGCCATGACCGCGGCGAGCGTCGCCGCCGTGGTGGGACGGCGCAGCGGGTTATGCCCCTCTACCGCCACGTACAGCAGGACGCCAAGGGACCATAGGTCGGACGCGGGATCGCCTTCCCGGCCGTGCAGGCGTTCGGGGGCGATGTACTCGGGCGACCCGACCAGTCCTCCGGTGGCGGTGACGCGGGACGCGTCCTCCAGGACGGCGATGCCGAAGTCGGTGAGCACCGGTGTCCCGTCCATGCGCAGCAGGACGTTGGCGGGCTTGACGTCGCGGTGGCGGATCCCCGCTTGGTGGGCGGCGGCGAGGGCGGCCAGGATCCCGCGCCCGATGGCCGCCGCCTCGCCGGGCGGGATCCGTCCCGCTGCCAGCCGGTCCTGGAGGGACTGCCCGCGGACGAGCTCCATCACCAGCCACGGGTGCGGCAGCTCGGGCGAATCGACGATGTGGTGGATGGTCACCACGTTCGGATGGTGGAGCCGGGCGAGGGCGCGAGCCTCCCGCATCACGCGTTCGCGCCGCATCCGCGCGATGCTGGAGTTGCGTTCGGCGTCGTCGGTCTCGGTGAGGCGGACTTCCTTCAGGGCGACCTCGCGTTCCAGGGCGAGGTCGAGCGCGCGCCAGACCGTCCCCATCCCGCCGCGGCCGAGCTGCTCCTTCAGCTGGAAGCGGCCGTCGATCACCGTTTGCCCAGGGGTCACAGCGGCCAGCCTAGAACCACATCCTCGGGCGAATCAGGCAAGCCGCGCAAATAAGCCCCGGTCGGGCCTGGTCGTGCGGTGCGTGCGCAGACGCCACGGCGGATCGCCCAAGTTTTTTTGGCGTCCTGATGATCCGGGCCGGGGACGGCATCTGGGGGTTTCCGGGAACGGTAGACCTGTTCGTTCCGTGATCGTGAGGGGAGTTGTCCGTTGGCCGCCCGACGCACCAGCCAGGAGACCGTCAAGACGCGCAGCCAGCCGTGGGTGCACGTCGACGGCAATCAGATCCAGGAATTCGGCACGGTCCGGATGTTCCCGCTCGGGCTCTCGTTCGAGTCCCGGATGTACTCCTGCCAGAGCCTCAACCAGATCCTGTCCGACACCCAGATCCTCTACAGCCTCTACAAGAAGTACCACTGGCTGATGCGCGGCCCGACGTTCTTCCAGCTCCACCTGCTGCTCGACAAGCACGCCGAGGAGCAGCTCAAGCTGGTGGACCTGATGGCCGAGCGGGTCCAGACGCTCGGCGGCGTCGCGGTGGGAGACCCCCGCCATGTCGCGGAGATCACCGTGGTGCCGCGTCCGCCGGACGGGGTGGAGGAGGTCCCCGCGATGCTGTCGCGGCTGATCCAGGTGCACGAGACGATCCTGACCACGTCCCATGAGGTGGCGGCCCGCGCGCAGGAGATGGGCGACGACGGCACCAACGACATCCTGGTCTCCGACGTCATCCGTACCGGCGAGCTTCAGACCTGGTTCCTGATCGAGCACCTGGTCGACACGCCGCTGGTGGAGGCGCCGCACGACGGCCGGCGCAAGGGCTGACCGCGCAGGCCGGCGCCCCGCGGCCAAGCCCTCACCCCATCGGCCGCTCCCCGAACCGATCGGAACACCGGGCGGAAACCGGGCTTCGGCGACTCTACACAACAGGTATACCTGCTGTGTATAGTCCCCCGCATGACTGTGTCGTACGCCATGTTGGGGTTGATCGAGGAGGCCGCTCGCCACGGCTATGACCTGAAACAGTCCTACGACCGCCGGTTCGGCGACGCGAAGCCGATCCGCTTCGGCCAGGTCTACCGGACGCTGGCCCAGCTGGTACGCGATGGCCGTGCCGAGGTCGTAGGGGTGGAACCGGGTGCCGGTCCGGAGCGCAAGCGCTATGCGATCACCCCGGAAGGGGTGGCCGATTTGGACCGTTGGCTGGCCGAGCCGGAGGATCCACAGCCCCAGCTCCAAACCGTGCTCTTCACGAAGGTGGTGCTGGCGCTGGTCTCCGGCCGGTCCGCCGAGCGCTTCCTGGACGCCCAGCGCGCCCGCCACATGGCCGCGATGCGCGCGCTGACCGCGTCGCGGCGCGAGTCCCGCGTGGTACGGGACTCCCTGCTCGCCGACTACCGGCTCTTCCACATCGAGGCCGACCTGCGCTGGATCGACCACGCGGCTGGACGGCTCGCCGACCTGGCCCGCGAGGTGCGGGACCGTCCCGAGGCGGGGCGAGGATGAGCGGCATGGTGGTGCTCGCCGGGCATGACCTCCACAAGAACTTCGGTCTCACGCCCGCGCTGCGCGGCGCCGATGTGTCCCTGCACGACGGCGAGGTGCTCGCGGTCATGGGGCCCAGCGGGTCCGGCAAGACGGATACCGGATTGTGACACTTCTCCGCCGTGCTCAACGGTGGTCTGGGCTAGGGCGGCACGGTGGGCGGACGGATCCGGCCTTGATTGGGGCGGCAGGCTGCTAGCCTCCCGGGGCTCTGGGCTGCCTGTGGGCTGCCCGATATTGGGCCAGGGGCGGCCTGCCGGAGGGGTCCCCGGTCAAGGACGGATCCGGCCGCTTGGCGCTCGCTTGGTTGCGCGGGGGTTTGACGGTGTGACCGGCTCGGTTTGCGCAACGGTGGCCAGCTGTGCGCCTACCGTGGGCCGCCCTGGTGAGCGCCTCTTGGGCGCGGGGTGTACTGCTAGACCGCGGAGCGGGCTTCGGGTGAAGGGCTGGGTGGTGGGGTTGGTTGGGAACCAATGCCTGCACCGTTGCCGCCTGGGTACGGTAGGCGGGGCGGTCTGGTTCTTTCTTCAGTTGTGGGCCGTGATGGCCCGTAGTTCCCGTGCAGCCGAGAGCGCCCGTGCCTGTTCCGGCACAGCATTGAGAATCTTGCCGGTGATCAGACGAGCACCTGCGCTCGTCACTCGCCCTTGGCTGGATCGGAGACTCGTGATCGCGTGTTCTAGACCAGTGTTGATCTCGCCAGAGTTAACAAGCATGGCGGCCTGCATGAGTGACAGGTTGGTGATCGGTGCCGCTGCGCTAGGGGGGTAGAGAGCCAAAGCTTGCGCTACGGTCTCGTCCGCCCGATCGTCGCCGGTGAGAGCCTGCACATACGATTTGGCCCAGAGTAGTTGGGTTGCGCCGTAAGACAAGGGACTGGTCTGGCTGCCTGTGCTATCGGGCAAGCAGTCGAAGGTACGTGTCAGCGCCGCCAGTGAGGCATGGGCTTGGGCGGTGTCCCCCAGCGCGGTAGCGGCGTAGGCGCGTGCGGCATGCGCCCGTGCGAGTCCGGTTGAGGGTACGTCGTCGGCGATGCGCATGGCCTCCTCGGCGAGGCCGACAATGACGCTCGCCGGTCGTCCCGCCATCGCGGCATCTTGTGCGGCGCGTCCGCGTACCCACACCCGTAGGCTTTGGTCGCCAGAGCCGTCGGCGGCGCGACCTGCGGTACTCCAAGCGACGCGGGCGGCACGCTGATTGCCGGTGTCGCCGAGGTCGATCGCCAGGAGTCCAGAGAGTCCGGCGCTGACGCGCAGCAATCCGGCCTGGTCCGACTCGTCACGGTGCCGTTTGAGGAGCTTGCCCACGGCGACGATGTCGGCGGTCAGGTCGGCGACCAGTGCTCCGGCGGGGCGGGTGGCGAGCACCTGGCCGTACTCGTGGACTACGGCTTCCCATCCGTCCAGGTCGAGCGGATTGCCTAGGGCGTCATCGATGCCGGACAGGACGTGTTCGAGGGTGCCAGGTGGGACGGCGGCGCCTGCGGTGATGGCGGTGAGGAGTTGCAGGGCCGCGCGGCGTTTCACTTCGTCGTCCTCTAGATCGGGAGTGGTGCTTGTTTCCACGGTACCCGTGCGGGGGGCCGTCGCCTCATCCGCGCCGAACAACTCTTCGTGTGGGATGTCGAACGCCGTGGCGTACGCCTGGGCCCAGTCGCGGGGGAAGTGTTTGCCCTTTTCCCAGTCCAGGATTTGCCGGGCAAGGTTCTTCACCTTGTCTTGCGTGGGCTTGATGTTCAGGGCGCCGAGCAGGCGGCGGGCCATCTCCCACTTCCCCCACTCGCGCGCCTCACGCTCGGAGTTGATGCGGACTGCCCATGCCGGGGGGCGCTGGTCGGTCATGGCGGAACCCTTCCGCTGTGATCAGGGGGAGACTCTGTGTCTCCGTCCCCTCTCCTGCATTCTCCTCTCCCTTTGCGTCCCGTGAGGTGGATTCACTGTCGATACCGGGGCGGACGCCGAGAGTCGGTAAGGCGAACGGTTCTGCCCCGGTCTCAAGACGAAGGCGGCCCCGGGCGCGGTGATCTCACCACCGGCCGGGGCCTCGGCCGGAACGGAGATCCGACCTATGAACGATGGTAAGACCAGCGGCGACGGGATCGCCGAGTTCTACGGCTGGCAGCGACCCGGACCGCGCGACCTGTACTCGTGGGATGTGCCGGACTTGCATGCGTGCGGCGTGACCGATGACCCGGCGATCGCGGCAGGGCACGTGCAGGAGGTGTTGCAGCGCGCTCAGGTGGGGACGGTCGGCACGGTGCGCCATGTCACGGCTGCGCATGCGGCCAAGCCCTCTTCGTGGCGCGCGCAGCGCACCGAGCGGGGCGTCAGTTGGGTCAGCAAATGGAAGGACGACGTCCCCAACGGTGAGGCGGTCGGCGGCGTGCGGCCGGTGCGCTGACCGGGATCGCGTGCCGCATGGGCGGGCGCGTGCGGGAAGTGGCTGACGTACCGAGAGAAAGCTCCGTAGACCCGCGGCCCGGTAACCGGGACGACAGCCGGGGCGGGTGCCTGGGCTGATGGGGGGCGATCAGGACATGAGGATATGGAAGGACGATGGAGGCGGCAGAGCATGACTGGCCCGGTGTCGAGACGACGGCCACGGGGGCCGCTGCGTCACGAACCTGACGCCGTGAGGTATGCGCGCGAACAGGCAGGGTTGACGCAAGCCAAGCTTGCGGAAGCGTGCGGTGTGGCGTTCAGCCTGATCAGTGAGATCGAACGCGGTACCCGCAATGCCACCCCTGCAATGCTGATCAAGATGGCGGCGGTGTTGAACTGTCCGCGCGTGGTGCTGGAGCGGAAGCGGAACCAGTGTTCGGCCTGCGGTTCCACGGTGATCGAAGGTGAAGAGGCCAGTAAGGCTGGCAGGTCGCCGAGCGTGCCGCCCGTAATCGAGGGAACCCCCGGTGGGCCAGCGGCAGGTTAGAGGGTTGCGGCTTCCCTTGGGAACGGCGCGGGTCGGGGCCGGTCGATGGCCGTAGGCCACCCCGTAGGGGCGACCGTGAGGGAGTCAGCCGGCGCCGTGGGCACCTTCCACCTAAGGGTGTGACCTGCGTAGAAGCCGCGGCCCCGGCGCGGTGCTGAGGGTGCAGGGCTCTGGTGCCTGGTCCCGTGGGCGTCCAGTGTTGCGGGCCGTCCACAGCGTTGCCGGGGGCTGTGGGCGGGCGCCGCGCTGCGAACGGCCGGAGGCCGCATGCGCAAAGCGCGTGCGGTCCGTCCACAGTCCCCCGGCCTGCTGTGGGCGGGCCCGGCCACGCGGTCGGCCCGCGCGTGCGCGGGCCCTTGACCTAGTAGGGAAAAGCCTCACACAGAACACCTACACGCGGGGGCGGAACGTCGCGCAGAAGGCCGGTGGATGGAAGGAGGGAAGGATGGATAGGCCGTTGAGGCAACTCCTGGCCGCGCTGGACGGACTAGGCGTCGATCTGGACGTGTGGGGCGATGAGAACCGGGTGGTCGTCGCCTACCGAGACAGTGAGTTGTGGTGGGTCGAGTGGGGCGACGCAGACGAACGGTTTGACCGCGTTGTGAGTGAACACGGGAAGACCCAACGGAGACCTCTGGGAGGTCTGGGGGAGGTGGCCGGTATCGCGAAGGAGATCGCGCGGAGCCTGGGCGCGATAGGGGATGAAGGCGGGTGTGCCCGGTGAAGAAGCGAGGTGGCGGTCACGGTGCCACGGATTCCCTTGCGCGCTCGCGGGCTGGGCCGGTGGAGTGTCTGAGGCTGGGTCTCCAGGGGCGCGGGCCCCGGCCTCAGCATTGCGGAGTGGCACGGTAAGGCGGTCTACTCCACCCCCAGGGCGTTGGCGATCGCCACGGCAACCACTTCGATGATGTTGGGGACGTAGAAGACCACGCCGATGGCGATCGCGAGAAGGACGAACTGAACGAAGCGGGTGATCTCGCGTGTGAACAGGAAGAAGATCGCGACGATGGACACGATCACCAGGAAGATCGGGCCGAAGATGTCGCGTATCCAGCGGGCAAGGTTCGCCGTGTCGGGCCCGCTTTCGGGTGAGGGTGAGGGTGAGGGGGCAAGCGACAGGATGTCGTGGAACGTGTGCGTGGCGTGTTCCGCGATCACTCGCAGCAGCATAGGCAGTGAGCCCTCTCCGGTTAGCGGCCCATCGGTGTGTGGTGCCGGGGCCATCCTCGCACGAGCGGGGGTGGTGGTCAGGGCTCTATGGAGCCTTGGCGTGCGTTGGCAAGGCGCGTCTCTGGCTTGGAACGGGTGCTGATGATGATGCGTTCGCTGATCGCCAGAATGACGAGACCCGTCGTATAGGCGAACCCGGCGGTGAAGCGGACGGCGAAGTCATCGGCCAGGACGAATGCCAAGATCAAGAGGGGTGTGGCAAGCACCAGGAGGACCCATCGTGTGCGGATCATCGGATCATTGCGTGAGGTTCGCATGTCTCCTCCTTCGTGGGCAAGGTAGGGCTCCCCCGTAAGTGTACGGATCCACCGTGGGGACGTGGGGTGGGTGAGTCAAGCCGAAACGGAAGGAATCTATTGAGATTTGGTGAGCGTTCCTGATGAGCGGAACTGTGCGGTGGTTGATTCATAGGAGAGAGCGTCGTGAGATCGATATTTGAGCGTCAGACGCCACCTAGAAAAGCAATCTATTCCGACACCGCCGGTTTGTCTGGCCGTGAGGGTGAGTTGTGCATTGGTGGCGTCAATGAGTTCCAAGGAAGCCTCACAGTCGAGGTCCGGAAATTGGGCCTTGCCGACCGTTTCACCGAAGCGGCCTCCTTCGATGGTGAAGATAGCGAGGGAGGTTCTACTTCGCGTGGTGCGGCGGACGATTGTGCCGGTCCATCGGCCGAGGAAGTGAGGGGAGATATCGCTGGGGATGGATGGAGGTGGGGAAGATCTCATATCAGGGGCGGGTGTTGCACTAGTTGACGTAGAGGTTGGGGACGAAGTAGGCGGGATGGTTGGAGGGCCTGACGATGGTGACAAGGTTCCGGTGTTGGCCCGGCTGGAATTACTGTCTAAGACGGCGGCTGTAATAGGAACGGTGACGATGACGGCCGCTATCACGGCGATGATCGTGAGAATGGGGAAAAGAGCCCTGATGTGCTGGCGTGGCTCGCCTGTGGTCCCTGCGGTGCCGAACTGAGGCGGGGGGCTTGGGGTGGAGGGGGGTGGTTGGCTGGTGCGGCCGGTGAGGCGGTCGAGCAGCTCGGCGACGGTGGGGCGTGCTCCGGGATGCTTGCTGAGGGCTCGTGTCACGAGATCGCGTAGCTCGTGATCGAAAGTTTCTAGGCGTGGAGTGTCATGGACGGTGCCGGAAAAGGGGTCGTGTCCGGTTGCGGCGAATGCGACGACGCAGGCCCATGAGAATACGTCGGTTGCCGGAGTGATGGGGCCGCCGTGGATGTGTTCGGGGGCTTGGTAGGCGGGGGTGCCGAGGTATTGGCCGGCGCGTGTGAGGTTGTCGCGGGTGGCTGCTTTGGCGATGCCAAAGTCAATGACGCGGGGCCCTACGCCGGAAAGGATGACGTTGGACGGTTTGAGGTCCCGGTGGACAATGCCCGCGTCGTGGATGGCGGCTAGGGCGGTGGCGACGCCAACGGCTAAGGCGGTGAGGTCTGAACCGTTCAGGGGCCCGGTGTCAGCTATTGCTTCTTCGAGGGTAGGGCCAGCGATGTATTCAGTGACGACATAGAGCGGATGGCCGTTGAGTGCGGCGTCTAGGACGGGCGCCGTGCAGAATGGGCGGACTTTGCGAGCGGCTTCGACTTCGTGGCGGAACCTGTCGCGGAAATGCTGGTCGTTGGCAAGGTCGGGGTTGATGACCTTGATTGCGACCTGTTTTCCGTGTTCGGCCTCGGCCAAGTAGACGATGCCCATCCCGCCTCGGCCGAGTCGGCCGGTGATGCGGTAGCGGCCGAGACTGCGGGGGTCAGTGCTGTGCAACGGCTCTGTCATGCGCGGCTCCCGAAGATCGGCCGGGTAGACAACGAGAGCCTAACGCGGAGATCTGCGCTCAGGGCGGGCTTTAGGTGACAGAGTGGCTTTCTGCGGACAACTGGGTGCTGTCAGCAGGCCAGACGCTGATGGCATGGCTGATGGGCTTGCCCTCAGCGTAAAAGGTGGTCGCTCGGATGAGGACGATGTCGGCGGTGCTGAGGTTGAGGGCGTGGGCTTCGTAGGGGTCGGGCCGGCGGGCGCGGATGTGGCTACTTGCTGTGGTGACAGAGTGCGCCGTGTGGGTCGAGAGCGCTTGGGGCCAGGTGGCGGTTATGGGCTCGGGCTTGGCAAGCGGGCCATCTCCGGGGAGGTCGGGGGGAAGGTAGGCCGCCCACAGCTCGACGGGAATTCGGCCGGTGGAATCGGTGAGCACGTGACGGCGTACGAGGACGGGGGCGCCGGGACCGGGGAGGGTAAGGGCGTGGGCGACCTCAGAGGGGGCGGGCTCCGGCTGGACGCTGACATTCGTGACAGTGGTCAGGATCGGAGCGATGCCGCCAGCGAGCGGGACGGTATGCGCGGGTCGCGGTAGCGCGGCTGGACGATCCTGCGCGTCGTGGGCGTGGGATGCGGGCAGGTGCGGTTGCGGGTCAACGATGGTGGCCCCTTGAGCGCCCCTGAGGTTGTCGGCGGTTCGGTACTGCTGGGCCTGTGGTCCTGCGGTGGCAATGTAGCCGCGTGTGCCCTGCGAGCGGGCCCATCCGGCGTCGGCCAGCTCGGAAAGGACTTTGCGGCTGGTGGTGGATGACACCCCCCAGCGTTGTTGTATCTGGGCGTTGGAGGGGAGCAAGGAGCCGGGCGGGTATGTCCCGCCAAGGATCTCCCTCACGATCTCATCGCGGATGATCTCCCAGCGGTGCGGGGGGTCGGTGTTGGGTGCGCCGTGATCCGGCGGCGGCCCGGGTGTCTGGCCCAATGTGGCCACCTCCTCGTCTTGGTGATCGTCGGTTGAGCTGCGGCTTTGCGTGTCGGTCCTCACCATAGCGTGCATAACTTGGCATGCCTAGGTTTGCGCATAGTCGTTGCGTGGCACATCTTGGTGTGCATAGTTCGATGCATTGCACGCAAAACTTCCTCGGAGGTGTGTGGCGTGGACTTCAAGATCAACACCGACGGCATGCTGTGGGTGGTGGCGGACACCCCCAATCAGCGCGTGGATTTCGAGAGCAAGGCGCCGAAGCTGACCAGCGAGGGTCAACCGATGTGGCAGGTCCGGCTGCTGGGGATGGACGGTGCGGGCTCGGCGCCGATCCGGGTCAGCGTGGTGGGTGACCCTGGGTTGTCACAGGGCCAATTCGTGACGCCGCGCAATCTCGTCCTTCACGTGGTCGAGCGCAAGGGCGACGCGGTGCTGTGGTGGACGGCGGACCGGTTGGACGTCACGGGGTTCCCGGATGGTGCGAACGGGGGCTCCGCGAGCGAGGGCACGACGGCGGGGCGGCGGGGCAAGGGCGGTGAGCAGTGAACGGCGGCGGGTCGCGTCGTTACAGCGGGGTTCAGGCACCCGGCAGGGTGGGGCTGCCGCCGATTCTGCAACGTCCGGATCTGCCGGTGCGGGCGCGGCTCACCGTTGGCTCTTCGGTGATGCTGTGGGTGGTTCGCCCGTCGTGGCTGTGGCGGCGCGAGGTGTGCGCGGTGGGCGTGCTGGTGGGCCTGGCAGTGTACGGCTGGCTGGTCGTGGGCTGGGTCGGTGCGGTCGTGTCGCCGGTACCCCTGGTCGTGGCGACAGCGGCCCTGCCCTGGTCACGGCGCTGGGCGGTGCACACCTTGCGGCGGGCGCGGCTGCGTCGCGAGTGGGATCGGGCGTGCCGGTTCGCGGGGCTGAGCACCGTTAACGACCGGATTCCGAGGATCCGGGAAGAACGGTGGGTGCCTGCGGGTGATCGGCTGCTTGTGCGGGTACCGCGTGGGGCGACGGTGGATGAGCTGGGTGAACAGGCCGAACGGGTGGCGGCCGTGCTGCGGGTGCGTGAGGTACGGGTGGCGCGGGATGCCCAAAGGGCTGATATCGCGCATGTGGATATCGTGCGTCGTGATCCGTTCGGCGGCGCGGGGATCCCGGAGATGGCGGGCCGGATTCCGTGGCCGTGGGTGCTGTACGGGCAAGCCTCGTTGTGGGATCCGATCCCGGTGGCGGTGGATGACATGGGGGATCCGGTCACGATGCGGCTGCCGGGCCGAAACGTTGTAGTGGCGGGCGAGCCTGAGGCGGGTAAGTCGGCGGCGCTGTCGCTGGTGCTGGCGGCGGCGGCACTGGACCCGTACGTGAAGGTCTGCGGCCTGGACGCGAAGCGGCTGGAACTGGCGTTGTGGAAGCCGGTCATGGACCGGGTGGTGGGCCCGGACATGGATGAGGCCATTGACCTGATGGAAGACCTCATCCGGATCATGGACGACCGGTATGAACTGCTGGAAGCGGCGGGGCGGCGGTCGTGGGGCCCATCTGATGGGCCGCTGTACCTGATCCCGATTGATGAACTCCGGTTCTACACGGCCAATCCGAACCGGTCGGCGCGGGTGAAGTTCAACGAACTGGCGATCGACCTGACGGCACGGGGCCGCGCGGCCGGGATGATCAAGGCGGCTGCCACACAGAAACCGTCGTCGGATGTGGTGCCGACGAGCTATCGCGACCTGTTCGCCTACCGGTGGGCGATGCGGTGCACGACGCGCGACGCCTCCGACACGATCCTAGGGGCGGGCTGGGCAACGCAGGGATTTAGCGCGGCCGAGATCGACGTGAACACGCGCGGTGTGGGCCTGTTGCTGGCAGAGGCCGGTTTCCCCCGGCTGTGCAAGTCGTACTACCTCGAAGATCACGACATTAGGGCGATCGCCGCGCGTGGTGCCGCGCTGCGGCGTCTGGTGGCGGGCGAGACCTCGATCTGAGGCCGTCCTCCCTCCTCCCCCCTCAAATTTCGGGCTCCGCGTGCCGGGGCTGGGCGGCAGCGTGCCGTCACGCGGACCCGTTCCCTCCTCTTCGCGATGGGAGCGAATGACATGGCGACGATTCCCGGGGCTCTGAATCCGGAGGTGTGCCCGTGCGCGGCTGCGGCGGATGGGCGGGTGTACCCGGTGGAGCGGGCGGCGCGGGCGTGGGATGAGCGGTTCTCGTCCGGGCTGGTGCGTGAGGTCGGTGAAGTCCTGGCGGCGTACGGATACCCGGTGATCGAGGACGACTGTCCGGACTTCTATGCGCTGATGTGGTGCTTGTGGCGCTTCTGCTACGGGCACGCAGGTCACCCGCCCGCAGGGGGCGGGACGGCGGCGGGCTCGGACCGTGAGGGGGGCCGGTGAACATGAGCAGCCGGCGAGATGGTCACAGGCCACCCCGTAGGGGCGAAGGTCAGGGAGTCTTGCCGTCTGCGGCAGGGGCGCGGGCGGTCGGTCCGGGCGGCGGGGTGCGTGGGGGCGTGCTGGCGGGGATGCTGGCGCGGGTTGGTGATGCTGCGGGCTGGCGGGCGTGGTCGGGCCAGGTGGCCCACACGGGGCACTGCCAGCGTCCGGTACGGGTACGTGGTGGCGCGGCTGCCGTAGACCCTGCTACGGGTGAGGTGCTGGCGGAGTACTCCACCGATGACAAGCCCGATGGGGCGTTGCTGCTGGCGTGCGGGGACCGGCGGACGGCGGTGTGTCCGGCGTGCGCGGAGGTGTACCGGCGCGACACCTGGCATTTGATCGCGGCGGGGTTGCAGGGGCGGACTGCGGTTCTGGAGGGGGGCGGCGACGGGGTACCCGAATCGGTGGCGGGTCACCCGGTGGCGCTGGCAACGTTCACCGCCCCCAGCTTCGGGCCGGTGCACCGGGTGAACACGGCCGGGCCGTGCCGTGCGGCCGTGGCGGGTGCGGTGTGCGTGCACGGAACGGCGCTGTCGTGCGGGGAGCGGCATGGCGATGGTGACCGGGTGGTGGGGTGGCCGTTGTGCTGGGAGTGCTACGACTACGACGGTCACGCGCTGTGGCATGGGGCGGTGCCGGAGTTGTGGCGGCGCACGGTGATCTACATGTATCGGGCGCTGGCCCGGCTGGGCTCGGATGCCACGGGGCGGCCGATCACGGTGCGGGAGATTCGGGGTTTGGTGCGGGTCTCGTATGTGAAGGTGGCCGAGTACCAGCGGCGGGCGGCGGTGCACCTGCACGCAATCATCCGGCTGGACGGGATAGATCCGACCGACCCTGAGCGGGTGGTGGCTCCGCCTGGGTGGGCGTCGTTGGCGGTGCTGGAAGCGGCGATCCGGGATGCGGCGGGGCGGGTGTCGGTGGCGCTGCCCGAGGTGGATTGGCGGCTGCGTACGGCGCGGTGGGGCGGTCAGTTGGACGTGTCGGCGGTGTCTGATCCGGCGCGGGCGGCGGCGTATCTGGCCAAGTACGCGACCAAGACGGCCGGTGATGTGCTGGGAGGGTTGCCGCCGCGACGGTTCGGGCTGGGCGAGCTGGCGCGAATCCGTAAGCGGGTGGACAACGCGCACGTGATGATGCTGGTTTCCGCGTGCTGGCGGCTGTCGGCCCTGCCCTCCTGTGAGGCGTTCCGGTTCGCGGACTACCCGCACACGCTGGGCTACCGGGGGCACTTCGCCACGCGGTCGCGGTGGTACTCGGTCACGCGCGGGACGCTGCGGGCGGTGCGCCGAGCATGGCGGATGGCCCAGCGCGGGGGCGATGACCCGTGGGCGCGTGCACGGGCCGATGCGGTGACGGGCCAGAGCGGCGGGGACGGGCCGGTTCTGGTCCGGGAGTGGCGGTACCTGGGCACCGGTTGGGCTCGGCCTGGTGACGCGGAGCTGGCGGCAACGCTCGCGCGAGATCACGCGGCCGTCCGGGAGTGGGGCGATATCGCAACGATCAGTGCGGCCGGAGGTGACGGCGATGTTTGAACTGCTGGCGTTCCTACTGTCGGTGTGGCTCCTAGGCCACCTGATCAGGTTGCCGGGCCTGAGCTGGCGCCGGGACCGGATCACGATCCGTTTCCGGGTTCCGCTGCGGCACAGGTTCCCCCGTGTGTGGTCGGCGATGTGGGCCTTCGGGCTGCTGGTGGTGCTTCCGGTGTTCCTGCTGGGCTCGTCCTGCGGGTGGTGGGGCCTGTGACCAGGCCAGAAGGCGGCACCGGGGGCCCGGTACCGGGCGCCAGTCGGTACGGCGCACGACCGGACACAGACGAGCGGGAGGGAGCGGGCGATGCGTACGCGGCGGACGGGCGCGCGTAGGGCACTGTGGGTGATGCGGCTTTGGGCCGTGTGGGTGGTGGCTCGCATATGGCTGTCACGGCACCCGGACATGGTCTCGCTGCTGCTGCCATGCGTTATGGCCGTCTGGGTGGCGGCCCGGTGGTGACTGAGGTTACCCGCTGTCTAGCCGGGTCTGCGGGACGGCGCGACGGTGGCATGGACGGTCCCGCACATGAAAATGAGGGCCGCTTGCGGCTCCTCTCAAGGGTGGCGGGTGGGGGTTTGTGGGATGGCCACGACGAACCGGTGTGGATCTTGATCGCCTTGGGTGAACGGGGCTGGTGGACGTGGTGGATTCTGAGCGTGAACACGAAGATCAGGACAACGGTTGTGAAAGCGGGTCTGCGGGCGTTGATACGCTGGCTGACCAGGTGCGGCGCGTGGTGGATGACCTGGGCCCGTTGACCGATGAACAACGCGCGGTGCTGGGTCTGCTCCTCGGGCGTGACCAGTAACCAACTCTGCGGCCCCGCCGGATGTGCAAGTGTCCGGCGGGGCCGTGGGCTGGATGGGGGGCTATGCGGCCTGGGTGTCCGGCGACGGCGTGGGGGTCGGTCGGCCAAAAGTCACTCGGGCGCTCGCGGGAACGTTGCGGCGGCCGGAGCCCACGGGCTGAATCGTGATCGTCATCAGCGCTCGCAGGGCGGCACGCTTCTCCCCCAGCGTGAACCCGTCCCAAACGCGCGCAACATCGTCGGCGTTGATCAGCGGGACCAGCGGGGATGTATCGGTGGCGGCGGCAATCTGCTCCTCAACCTTGGCGATCTTGGCGCGGCGCTGCTCGGTCTGCCGGATGGCCTGGGCGCGGGTGATCCGATCGGCCTCGCGGTCGTCGGCGATCTCCTGCAACCGCTGGTGATGGACGGCCAATTGCGCGTTCAGCTCCGCGAGAGTGGGGCCGCTGCTGGGCTTGCTGATCAGTTCGGCTGCGTCGGCACGGGAAAGCCGCTCGATCACCACAAGCCGCACGTAGGCGTCAATGTCGCCGGCAGCGATCCGCACATGGCCCTTGCCGCGTTCCTGACACCGGTAGGTCGGGTACCGGTTGTTGCCTGTGGCATTGCTGCCGCGCATCACGCCTCCGCACGGGCACCGGTAGATGCCGCTGCCCAACCATGCGGGGGCGGGACCGGGGGTGGTCGTGCGGTTGGGATCGGTCAGCTTGGCGACCACTGCGCGCCAGGTGTCCGGGCTGATGATCGGATCCCACGGCGCAACCCCCACAATCTCGTCATCGCCGTACACGCCACGTGGGCGTTTGCTCGTGCTGTTCTTAGGGCGGTGTGCCATCAAGGCGGCGTTACGCGGACGCAACAGGACCGCGCGAACGGTAGAGGTCTGCCAGCGTCGGCCATCGGTAGTCGGCACCTCCCGCGCCCGAAGATCAGCGGCGATCGAGTGCAGCCCTACACCGGAAAGGAAGGCGTGCGCCATACGTGCGATCTCGCGTGCCTCGTCCGCGATGACGGTCACGCCGTCAGCCTCGAAGCCGTAAGGGCGCTTGCCTCCGCCGTACTTGCCTTGGCGGGCCTGGCGCTCCCTTGCGAGGCTGACACGCTCGGCGCGGTGTTCGGACTCGTAACGGGCGATCGCGCACAACTGCCGCGCGACCATACGCCCGGTTGGGGTGGCTAGATCGACCGGACCCGCCTTCACGGTCTCGGTAAGGATCCCGCGCGGCTCCACAACCTTGATGTAGTCCTCAAGCTCGGTGTTGGACCGGTGAAGGCGGTCGGTGTGCCATGCAAGAACGCGCTCGGCCTTGCCCGCAGACAGCGCCCTGAGCATCCGCCGATAGTCGGGGCGGGGCTTACCGGTATAGGCGGACATGTCGTTGTCGACGTACACGGCAATCACGGTGTACCCCAGTCGCTCGGCCAGTTCGCGGCACTGGCGTTCCTGTTCGGCCACACCTAGCCCCGCTCCGGCCTTGTCCCGCGAGATACGGACGTAGATCACTGCGCGCGTGTCCATCCCATCGCCCTTGGCTCCGTCGTCTTCCCTGGTCATACCTCTATTCTTCCCGCAATAAGTGTCAATATCCCAAGTTCGGGAAGTCGACGCTGCTGCACTGCCTGGCCGGGATCCTCACCCCCGACTCCGGTGTGGTGACCTTCGACGGCCAGCGCATCGACTCGCTGGGCGACCGCCGCCGCAGCCGCCTGCGCAGGATGGTCTTCGGGTTCGTGTTCCAGTTCGGCCAGCTGGTGCCGGAGCTGCCGGTGGTCGAGAACATCGCGCTGCCGCTGCTGCTGGGCGGCCATGGCCGCCGCGCCTCGCTCGCCGCCGCCCGCGACTGGCTGCCCCGGCTGGGCCTGGACGGGCTGGACGACCGGCTGCCCGGCGAGCTGTCCGGCGGCCAGGGGCAGCGGGTCGCGGTCGCGCGGGCCCTGATCGCGGGTCCCCGGGTGGTGTTCGCCGACGAGCCGACCGGCGCTTTGGACTCGGTCGCGGCCGACCACGTCATGGACCTCCTGACGGACGAGGTCAAGGCGCAGGGCGGCTGCATGGTGATCGTGACCCACGAGCCGCGGGTGGCCGCCTACGCCGACCGGACCGTCATCGTCCGGGACGGCGTCGTCGTCGACCCGGAGGCAGGAGACACGGAGGCGGACGACGGGGGCGAGGCGGGTCCGGGGGCGCCCGTCGCGGCGATCTCGACGCTCCGGTCCCTCGGGTGGTCGGCGCGCGACGTCCTGGACGGGCCCCCGCCGCGCGTGCCCAGCCCGGAGAAACAACCGCCTGAGCAGGGAGCCCCCGATGAAGAACCCGGTTAGGTCGGATGTCAACGCGGGCGCCGTCACCGCTCTGCTCGGCTTCAGGCTGGCGCTCGCGGGGGGACGCGAGGGACTGGCCCGGATCGTCCTGACCGGGCTCGGTGTCGCGCTCGGGGTCGCCTTCGTCCTGTCGGCCCTGGCCGGCGGGTCCGCGTTGCAGGGACGGGCGGAGCGGTCGGCGTGGCAGAACACCCTGGACGCTTCGCAGTCCGGCGTGCCCACGAGGGTCGAGGCGGCGCCCGACCCGGCGCTGTGGCTCGCGGTGAGCGACCACTACGCGGGCAGGCCGGTGCACCGGGTCCATGTCGCCGCGCTCGGTCCGCGGCCTCCCGTCCCGCCCGGTCTCGACCGGCTGCCGGGGCCCGGTGAGGTGGCCGTCTCGCCGGAGCTGCGGCGGCTGCTGGCGGTCACACCGTCCGACCGGCTGGGCGACCGTTTCCCCGGCCGCGTCACCATGACGATCGGCTCGGAGGGGCTGCGGCATCCGGACCATCTGGTGGCGGTGGTGGGCCACACCCCGGAGGAACTGCGCCGGTGGGGCGCGGACGAGGAGGTGCGCGGGATCGCCACCCGGTCCCTGGACCTGTTCCCCCTTCTCCGGATCGCCCTGTTCGCCGGCGCGATCGTGCTGCTGTTCCCCATCATGGTCTTCATCGTCATGGTGACCATGATCGCCGCGGCCCGGCGGGAGCAGCGGCTCGCCGCGATGCGCATGGTGGGGGCGACCAAGCTGCAGATCGCCGCGATCGCCGCGGCCGAGTCCCTGCTCGGGGCCGCGGCGGGCGCCGTGGCGGGGCTGCTGGCCTTCCTGGCGTTGCGGCCCGCGCTCGCCTCCATCCGTTACGGGGACTACCAGGGCGGACGCTTCTTCGTCGAGGACCTGACCGTGCCGGCGCAGCAGATCGCCGCCGTCATGGCCGCGGTGCCGGCGCTGGCGGTGTGCACCGCCGTGTTCGCGTCCCATCGGGCGCGGATCACCCCGCTCGGCGTCGGCGCGGGGCGGCGCGTCCCCGGTCCGCCGCCGGGCGCGTGGCGGGTGCTGCCCGCCCTGGGAGGCGTCGCCGTGCTCAGCGTGATCGCCGTCGCGCTGCGCAACGACCCCGATGTCGCCCGGCGAACGTGGGTCGGCCCGGCCGCCAACCTCGCCCTGCTCTGCACCCTGGCGGGCGCCGCCATCAGCGGTCCGTGGGTCTGCTACGTGGCCGGTCGCGCGATGGCCCGGTACGGCCGGAAGGTCACCACCCTGATGGCGGCGCGGCGGATCGTGTCCGCCCCGCGCGCCACTTACCGTGCGGTCGGCGGGGTCGCGCTGGCCGTGTACATCGCCACCCTCTTCGCCGGCACGGTGGGCATCGCCGCCACCGGCACTCCCGGTGAGCGCCTGGGGTTCGACGGACGGCAGCGCCCCGGGGTGGTGGAGATCTACGCCGGTGGGGAGCCGGAGACCACGCTGGCGCCGCTGATGTCCGACGGGGTGGTCGTGGCGCGGCGCGGGCCCGGCCGCCGGGTCTCCGTGGCGTGCACCGAACTGGCCCGCGTCGTGGACGTGCGCTGCCCGTACCCGAAGAATCTGCTGGAGACCCGCTTCCCCGACTCCTCCGCCATGGGCCTGTGGGCCACCGGCGGTGACGTGGTCGAGCCCGGCCCTGGCGCGGCGGCCCTGCCGGTGCACGCCCTGTACGTGCCGACCGACGGCAGTGAGGCGGCCGTGGAGCGCCTCCGTACCCGCGTCGCGACGCTGATGCCGCGTGCGATCGTCAGCACGCGGGACGACGACTTCCGTCAGCAGTCCGACCTGTCCGGGCTGTTCGGCGACGTCAGCGCCGGAATGCGCATGGTGATGCTGTTCGTCGTCCTGGTCGCGGGCTGCAGCCTGACGATCTCCGTGATCAACGGGCTGATCGAGCGGCGCCGTCCCTTCGCGTTCCTGCGCGCTTCCGGGGTACGGATCGGCGAGCTGCGCCGCGTCACGCTGCTGGAGACGGCGGTGCCGATGGTGCTCACGGTGGCGCTCGGCGGCCTGCTGGGGTCGGTGCCGGTGCTCGCGACCGCCGTCGCCACGGGCATGCCGTACGCGGGGCCAGGACTGGACTTCGCCGCGCACCTGGCGGGCGTGGTGCTGGTCTCCCTGGCCATCACGACCCTGGCCTTCCCGTTGATGAAGGCCGCCACCCGTTACGACGCCATCCGTTTCGAGTGAGCACGCCACCATGCCGGTACGGGCGGACCCGGCGCTCCGTCCGCCCGTACCGGCTCACAGCCGGATCCGGCCGGTCAGCCAGGACTCGATGAACTGCTCCAGGGACGGCGCGACGCAACGGCGGTTGTCGGTCCGGTGATCCCAGACGAAGATGTCCGGGCGTCCCTCGGGGACGAGCGCGTAGGCGAACAGGTTGCCGTCGGCCGGCACGTCCGAGAAGAACAACAGCTGGTCGAACGACATGTAGAGCCGTTTCAGCGCGGGGTAGGTGCGCATCTCCAGGTTGCCCTGAAGGAGCTGCTCGGCGGAGAACACCAGGTTGTAGCCGTTGGCGTCGACCACGCCGTCGGTCTCACCGAGCAGCTTGACGAGGTCCTCGGGCAGCAGGTGTCCCAGCGTCTCCTCGGTCCGGCGCAACGCCTCTTCCGTGGCCGGAGGGGCGAACCGTGCCTGGGAGGTGTGTTCTTCGATCAGCTCGCGCCACATTGCCGAATCATGACGAAGCCGCGCGCCCGCCGTCCAGTCGGCCCCCCTCGCTGATTCGGGTTGCCTTTCGGGGCGCGGGCGCAGGAACCTTGCACCGCACGCTTCCGCCTTGCCCGCGTTCGACCCCGACCCCCCCGGGAGCCGATCATGGTCCCTTCGTCCCCCGTGCCCATGGCGCCGTCGCCCTGGCCATCCCAGCGGCCGGACCAGAGCGGCCCGCTGCGGACCGTGCTCGGACTCGCGCTGCTCGGACCGGCCGCGCTGGTCGCGCTGATCTCCCTGGTCGTGCCCACCATCCAGACGATCCGGTTCAGCTTCCAGCGGGGCGTATCGGTCTTACCGATCCGCGGCGGGCGCGGGCTCGGGGCCGAGTTCGTCGGCGCCGACAACTACCTCGACGTGCTGGGCACCGGCGGTTTCTGGACGTCGCTGGGGTTCACCCTCTCGCTGGCCGCCCTTCCGCTTCTCTCGGCGGTCGTCGTCGCCCCGCTGCTCGCCTGGGTCCTGGACACGGCCGGGCCGTCGCCGCGGCGCGTGGGCCGGCTGCTGATGTCGGTGCCGTTGGTGCTGTTCGCCCCGGTCGCCTTCGCCGCGGCCTGGCTGACCGGGATGCGTGACGGAGGGCTGGAGACGGCGTTCGGCGAGCTGGGCAGCCCGAACTCGGCACGGGTCGCGGTGGTCGTGATCAGCGGGCTGACGACGTTCGGCTCGGTGTGCGGGCTCGCCCTGCTCGGCTATCTGGCGGTGCTGCGCGACCGCGGAAAGGGACGGCGGGTGCTGCCCGCGGCGCTCGCGGTCGGAGGTATCGCCGCCCTGGCCACGTTCGCGGTGAGCTTGCAGGCGTTCTCCCTCGTCTACACCATGACCCGTGGCGGACCGGCCAGGGCGACCGAGACGCTGTCCCTTTTCCAGTTCAGGCACTCGTTCATGGCCTTCGACGTGGGCCACGGCGCGGCCGTCGCCACGATGACCGGGCTGCTCCTCGGGGTCCTGGGGATCGCGGCCACGGTCATCGCGATCACCGCCGCGCTGCGCATCGACCTCGCTCCGTCCGAGCGCGCCACCGCCGGCGCGGACCGCCCGGGGAGCCCGGTCGCCGTCCTGGGCGCCGGGGCGGCGCTGGCCGTGGTCATCGCCATCGTCGTGATCGGCGCGTGGCCATGGCTGTCGGCGTTGGTCTCCTCGGCTGACCCGCGCGTGCCCGGACCCGGGTCCCAGGCCGACATGCGAACGTACGTGAACACGTGGGTGCCGCCGTTGACGAGCGCGCTCGTCTCGGTCGGCGCCGCGTTCCTGGCCGCGCTGGGCATCGGCGGGCTGCGGCCGATGGGCCGGCACAGCGAGTGGCTGCTGCTGCCGTTCGCGCCGTGGCTCTTCGTCGGCATCGGTCCGCTCAGCGTCGCCTACTGGGACAACGCCAGGAGCCTCGACCTGGCCGGTTCGTTCGCCGGTCTGGTGCCGCCGATGCTGATCAGCGTTCCCGCGCTGGTCGTGCTGACGCTGTTCTGCCGCGGCCGGGCACTTCTGTGGCAGGCGCGGGTCGCGGCCGGTGCCTCGGCGGCGGCCGAGTTCCTGCGCGTCGTCGTCCTGCCCGCGCTTCCCCTGGCCGCCTTCCTCGGCGGAGCCACCGTCCTGGTCAACGCGCAGGGCCTGCTGTGGCCGCTGCTGATCGCCACCGGGCCCGACGACGCGACGGCGCCGGTCGCGCTGGTCCGGAGCCTGTTCCAGTTCAGGGGGGCCGACATCGAGGTGGGGTACGTGACCCCGTTGATCGTGGTCGTCGTCGCGCTGCTCGCCCTGGCCGCGCTGCAGATCCTCTACCTGGACCGGCTCACGATCACCGTCGGCCGTCCCGCCCCTGCCGCGGATCCGGGTCCGCACCCGGGGGTGGTCCCGCCGCCGGCTCCACAGTCGAGTCCGCAGGTCCCTCCGCAGGTCCCGCCGTCGGCCGCTCCGCAGGACGGTCCGAAGGCCGCTCCGCGAGACGACGATCCTCGGGACGACTCCGAGGACGATCCGGAGGACTAGGGAGCGTCCGGGCCACGAGAAGGGCGACGTCGTCTTCCGCCTTGTCGGGGATCATCGTCTCGATGACTCTGTCGCAGACGCCCTCCAGCGGTGGCTCGGCGTTCGCGAGGGCGGCGCCGAGCCGGTCGATCCCCGCCTCGATGTCGGCGTGGCGCGTCTCGACCAGGCCATCGGTGTAGAGGACGATCAGGCTGCCTTCGGCGAGCTCCAGCTGGACGGACTCGAACGAGCCCATCCCCACGCCGATCGGTGTGCCGGGCGGCGGGCGGAGGAAGCCGACCTCGCCGCCGGGGTCGACGATCGCGGGGGGCGGGTGACCGGCCGTCGCCATGGTGCACAGCCGGGTGTCGGCGTCGTACACCAGGTACAGGCAGGTGGCCCCGATGGAGTCGAAGATCCCGCGGTCGCCGTTCCCGGCCTCGCCGGAGTCGCCGACCTCCCCTCGGCTGATCAGGTCGTCGAGGCCGGCGAGCAGCCGGTCCGGCGGCAGGCCCATGTACGCGAGGGTGCGCACGGCGGTGCGCATGCGTCCCATCATGGCCGCGGCGCTGATGCCGTGTCCGGTCACGTCGCCGACGACCAGGGCGATCCGTCCGGGACCCAGCGGGATGGTGTCGTACCAGTCACCGCCGATCGTGTCGCGGTAGCCGGAGGGCAGGTAGCGCGAGGCCACCTCGACGGCGCCCCCGCCGGTCAGGCGGCGCGGCAGGAGGTCGCGTTGCAACAGGAGGGCGGCCGTGCGCTCGCGGGTGTACTGCCGCGCGCTGTCGAGGCTCAACGCGGCGCGCGCGCTGAGCTCCTCGGCGAAGCGCAGGTCGTCCTTGGTGAAGGGTGCGGGGTTGGTGGTACGGATGAACTGGGCGATGCCGAGGATGTCGCCGCGCGCCTGCAACGGGACGATGATCAGCGAGTGCATGCCGGACTCGCGGATGACTTTGGCGCGGTCGGGATCCGCGGCGAGCCAGCCGTCCTGCGAGGTGTCGATCACGGGCTCGAAGTGGGGGCGGCCCGTGGACAGCACCTCGGTGAAGGGCGAGGACGGCGCCATGTGCACCGGCTCACCCCGGCGCCACTGCGTTCTGGGCGCCCTCTCGTCGGCGGACGCCAGGCCCGCACGGTGGAACACGGGGGCGCCCGCTTGCGTGGACGCCAGCCGGTCCAGGAGCCTGGGGCCCGCGAGAACGGTCTCGGCGAGGTCGACCGCGACGAAGTCGGCGAAGTACGGCACGGCCAGCTCCGCCATCTCCTGCGCCGTCTTGGTGACCTCCAGCGTGCTGCCGATGCGGACGCTGGCCTCGCCGAGCAGGGACAGCCGGTCGCGGGTACGGGCGTGAGAGATGTCCACGGTCACGGTGGACGCGCCCAGCGGCCGGCCGTCCGGGCCGTTGAGGCGGTAGATGAAGATGGAGAAGACGCGCTCCTCGCCTCCGCCCGGCGGGGTCAGGCGCAGCTCCCGCTCGATCTGGGGGGCGCCGTCGGTGAGGACCCGGCGCACGGCCTGCTCAAGGGCCTGGCTTTCCGGCCCGAGCAGCGGCTCGGTCAGGGAACGCCCGACGCGGAGGTGGGGGAGGACCGGCTCCAGGCTCTCCGCCGCCCGGTTGAGCCAGACGCATCGGAGCTCGCAGTCCCAGATCGCCTCGGCGACGGGCGTCTGGAGGCTGAGCGCGTTCGGCGGCGTCGGCGCCAGGCGCGAGGCGGTGGTGGGCTCGTCCGCGAGCCCCTTGCCGGGGTCCCGGACGACCGGTCTCATCGTCACGAGCCAGCGGCGGCCGGGGGCGCCCGGCATGACCAGCGGGGCCCGGTCCGAGTGCAGGAGGACCCTGTGCCCCTCGCGGTGGCGGGCCTCCACGAGCCCTGCCCAGTACGCCGTGCCGCCGTCCCGCTCCTGCGGGGTCGGTACGAGGACATCAGGCGTGAAGACGGGACCGCCGTCCTCGCCTCGGAGGTCGGTCCCGTGGTAGCCGAGCAGGTCCTCGACCGTGTTCGTCCAGCCGGCCACGGTACCTTCGGCATCGACCACGACGGCCGCCGCCGGTGCCGGAGGGACGTGGTCGTATTGGCGCGTGGTCGCCGCACGCTCAGGGTCGTCTGCCTTGGCCTCGCCGCCTTCGGATGGTTCCATCCCTTCCAGGCTAGGAGCCGGTACTTCCGGGATGGCCCCTGGCGAGGAGTTATCTCGACCAAGAGGGACCAATGCCCGCCCGGAAGGGGCGGCCGGCTCAGCTCAGGTCCGGGACGGCCGCGAGCTTGTCCGGGTTGCGGATGGAGTCGATCGCGGTGATCAATCCGCCGTCCACGGTGAAGGCCATGACGGACAGCACGCCCTCGTCGCCCCGGATCACCAGCCCGGGAACGCCGTTGACGTCCGTCGTCAGGATGTGCGCCAGGCCCGCGACCTGGGCCCGGGCATGCGACAGGAGCATGGGGGCCACCCGTTCCGCCCGCCGTTCGATGTGCCGCAACGTGGCGACCTTGCCGCCGCCGTCGCCGCGCAGCACGACGTCGGGGTCGAGCAGCGCGATGAGCACCGGCAGGTCGCCGTCCAGGCAGGCGGCGGTGAACGCCTCGACGAGCTTGCGTTGCTCGTCCTTGGTCGCGGGCGTCCGCGGGCGCCCGTCCTCGACCCGCCGCCGCGCGCGCGAGGCGAGCTGGCGCACCGCCGCCGGCGAACGGCCGACGACCTCGGCGATCTCGGCGAAGGAGACGGCGAAGACGTCGTGCAGCACGAAGGCGGTGCGCTCGGCCGGGGAGAGCCGCTCCAGGACGACGAGCAGCGCCATGCTCACCGACTCGTCCAGCGTGACCTGGTCGGCAGGGTCGTGGAAGCGGTCCGGGGACGACCCGTCCCACGCGGTACGGGAGGGGCTGGCCCACACCGGCTCGGTGATCACCGCCGCGGGCGCCATCATGATCATGATCTTCGGCGCGTTCATGCTCAGCCCGGACCGGATGCTCCAGCAGGCCGGCTTCGGCATGGCGGTGGCCATCTTCGTGGACGCGGTCGTCATCCGCTGCCTCATCGTCCCGGCGGCCATGGAACTGATGGGCCGCCGCGCCTGGTGGCTGCCCGCCCCGCCGGCCAGGCTCCTCCCCAGCGTGCGGCTGGAGCGGTATTGAGCGAGGCGGCGCGACCGCGTACAGGCCGTCGTCCACGCCTACCGCGGGGGTCTGGTGACCTGAGACGGCCCTACGGGGAGTAGGGCGAGGTCAGTTCGGTGAGGGTCCCCTCGCTCGGCAGGTGACCGTCCCAGAGCCGTGCCATCCTCTCCGCGGTCTGCCTGGTGACGAGCGGGCCCGGGGACGGGTCGTCGCGGGTCGAACGGTCCCAGCGAGCCAGGGAGTCGGCGTACCAGATGCTGATGTCACCCCTGGAGATGGTGATCTCCCGGACGTGACCGGACGGCCGGAGGCCGGAGGCGTGGTAGCGGAAGGCATCGGGCGGGGGCGCGGACACGAGCCGGCCCCTCCATTCCGCCACGAGGGTGACCTCGCCGTCCTCGTCGTCGTCCTCGTCAATGAGGCGTTGGCGGTGCCAGGTCAGGTCTTCGGCCGCCACTCCCATCCGGTCCAACTGCTCCAAGACGGCGGCGGCGTCCAGGGGACGCTCCCCGAGCACGATCGCCTGCAACTCCGGCTCGGTCCGGCTGGTCAGGCGGCACTTCGCCCAATAGCGGGCACCGTAGACCCGCCGGAGGAACGGCGAGTATTCCGCGCACCGCAGGCTTTCCAGGGCCTGGGCCGCGGCGCGGCCCAGGTGCCCGTCGTCCGAGGGGACGGTGGTCCCGAGGGCGCGTGCCAGGCGTTCGGCCTGCTCCCGGGTGACCAGGAAGCGGCTCTCGCCGTTGGCCAGATGAGGGAACCTGGGGTCCTCCCCATGGGCCCACCAGGAACGGGGCAGGTCGGCGGTCCACAGGAGCGGGCGCCAGCGCCCGTCATCGAAGTCGCCGCCGACATGGACGGGCGGGTCGGCGAGGCGCCGTTCGAGATACCGGATCTCGTCGTAGCGGGTGCCGTCGCAGACCGCCGTCACCGGGTCGTCCCAGCACCGCGGGGTGACGGCCGTATCGACCATCCACTCGCCCGGTGGCCAGTCGCCGGGCCGGACGGCGGTGACCGGCACGCCCAGCTCCTCCAGCGCGCGAGCGACCGCGGGCGGGGTGAACGGCTCGTCGCCGAACAGCAGCACCGCGAACGCCGCCCAATCCGCCCACCCCGTCCACGCCTCCCAGCTCGGGCGCGGCGACAGCCGTACGGTCGTGCAGTAACGCGCGCCGATCGCCTCCCGGAAGCGCGGGCCCAGTTCCCGGCCTCGCCTCAACCGTGTCGGCGGGGACGCCGGATCCGGTTCTCCCGGCCGGTATTCGCCGCCCAGGGCGACGAGCGTGTCCTCGTCCGGAAGGTCGAGGTCCAGGGCGCGCGCGAACCGCTCGGCCTGCTCGCGGCCGACGAGAAGCAGCTCGCTGTCATCGTCGTTCACGTCGTCCAGGTGGTGCGGCGCGTATCCCGCGCCGGGGATGCGCCCCGACCAGCGCTCCCAGCGGCCGGTGCGCCGGCTGAAGTACAGGTGGGCCTGGCCGAGGCTCAGGGTGAGCCACCGGATCGTGTCCGCCCTGTCGTCCTTGCCGCGCCGGACGCGATAGCGAAGCCGGCCCCGCGGCGGCGGGGCGGCCAGGGTCGCGACCCATCGGTCGGGATTCCACGTGCGGCTCTTCCACTCGACCGTGAGCGGTTCGAGGTCGAGCGCCCGCAGCCGCGCCGTCACGATCTCCGGTGTCAGCGGCTCATCGGCCTGGATCAGCACGTGGTCGTCGGGGCTCTCCCGGCGGCCGATGCGCAGCTCGCAGATCGACCAGTAACGCGCGCCCATCGCGGCCCGGTCCTTCGGCGCGTACTCCGCCGCCTTGAGCAGGCCCGGGCCGACGTCGTCCGCGTCGGCGGGAGCGGCGGCCAGGTCGTGGACCTCGTCCGGTGACGGCAGCGTCGTCTGGAACACCCGCGCCCACCGCTCCGCCTGCTCCGGCGTCACCCGCAGGTGGAGGGTGAGCCAGCCGGGGGCGCGGCGCCACCACCTGCGCCTCCAGCGGCCGTGGCTGTCCGGCCCGACGCCGATCAGCGGCCACCGCTCGCCGGGGATGACAAGGCTGTGCGCCTGGTCCGGTCTCCCGCTGGGGCACCACACTTCGTAGACCGGCGCGTCCCCGTCCTGCCATGGAACCTGGTCGTCCTGGAGGTCGGCCTGCCAATCCATCGGGTAGTCGCCCGCCTTCACGGCGGCGATCCGCAGCCCGAGCCGGGTGAGCGCCGCCGCCACGACCGGGGCGGTGAACGGCTCGTCCCCCTCAAGCAGAAAATCCTGTCCACCGACGCGGCAGGTGGCGCAGTAACGAGCACCCAGGACGGTCTGAAGCGGCGGGGGATATTCACGGAAGCGAGCCAGCACGGTCCCAATCTATGTAAGGAGACGTGACAGGTGGCCGCTAAGCGTTGACGGTGCGCTCGACATAGGGACGCAAGGCGGCCCGCAGTTCCTTCGTGTCGGGTTCCTGGAAAATGGATCCGCCGGAGCCCTTGGTGTAAGTCGATGGGCATGCCGTACCGCCCGCCACCTGGAGCAGGCCGACCGGCTTGGCGGTCTTGGCCTCGTACAGCCGGACGACGTACCGGGCCTTCAACAGCGCGACTTTCGTCGCCCCCTCGGGATCGGCCCGTACGTTCAAGGATCGGCCTGTGTACAGGCAGTCGCGGACTTTCTCGCTCTTGCCCACGCTCTCCTGATAAACGCAGGCCACCAGCCGGGGCTTGGGCCCATCGGCGGTCGTGCCGGCATTCCACTGCTCCGGCAGTTCCGCGCGACCGTCGGGAGCGGAACTCCAGTCGACGGCGATCCGGTGCGGACCGGCGCCGCGATACGGTTCCGCCTCGTCCCTGTAACCGGTGTCGGACCGCGCCGCTCCCGTGGGACCGTCCGGGCAGAACTCGGAGGTCGGCCGGGGTGCCGCGGGCGGCTCGTCCAGCATGGCCGCCACCTGGACACCGCCGAGAATTGCGGCGATTCCGACGCCCAGGGCGATGAACGACCACCGATCCGATGTGCGCACGACGCTCATTCGTATCAACCGGCACCGTGCCGCGCATCCCCAGGTCCGAAATGACGCACGAAACGCGGACATTGGTTACTCTCGCCACGACGGGCGTGGGCGAGCGAAAGGCGCAGGGGCATGACTGATCTCGACGACGGCCGGCCGGAGGCCGCTTCGCCGGGCGACCAGGCCGGCACGGACGTGGACCTCGGCACCGACAGGGCGCACGGCGCGCGGATCTACGACTACATCCTGGGCGGCAAGGACAACTACGAGGCGGACCGCGCCGCCGCGGAGGCCACGTTGCAGGTGTGGCCGGCGCTGCGCATCCATATGCGGGCCAACCGCGCGTTCATGCATCGCGTGGCCCGTTACCTGGCGGCCGAGAAGGGCATCCGCCAGTTCCTGGACATCGGCACCGGGATCCCCACCTCGCCCAACTTCCATGAGGTGGTCCAGGAGGTCGCGCCCGATTCCCGGGTGGTGTACGTCGACAACGACCCGATCGTGCTCGTCCATGCCGAGGCGCTGATGACCAGCACCCCGGAGGGCAAGACCGCCTACATCGAGGCGGACATGCGGGAGCCGGAGAAGATCCTGTCCGCTCCGGCGCTGCTGGACACGCTCGACCTGAAGCGGCCCATCGGCCTGACGCTGATCGCCATGGTGCACTTCATCGAGGACGACGACGAGGCGTACCGGGTGGTCGAGCGGATCGTGGACACCCTCCCGTCGGGCAGCTACTTCGCCGCCGCCATCGCCACCGACGACTTCGCGCCCGAAGAGCTGGCCCGCGTGCAGGAGGTCTACCACGCGCACGGAGAGACCCTGAAGTTCCGGACCCATGAGCAGGCCGTGAAGTTCTTCGACGGCCTGGAGCTGGAGGAGCCCGGGGTGGTGCAGATCCACAAGTGGCACCCCGACCCGGTCGAGGTCGGCACCGTCGACGATCGCGACATCGCCATGTACGGCGGCATCGCGCGCAAACCCTGACGGTGATGCCCGCCCGGCGCTAGGAACGGCTGGGGATGGCCAGGATCTCTCCCGCGGAGGTGGCGTGGTAGAGGGTGCCGCCCGAGGCGTACAGGTTCTCGGCGTGGATCGGGCGGGAGCGGTGGTCGGCGCCGATCCGCCTCACCAGCCGCCCGGTCGCCGGGTCGAACGAGGACAGCCCCCGGTCGCCGATGTGCAGCAGGCCGTCGGCGAGCACCGGCCCGCCGCGGCTGTCGGGGTGCAGCCGCTGCTGCCACAGGCCGCGGCCGTTCGAGGCGTCCACGGCGACGAGCAGGCCGGTGCGCGTGTTCGCGAACAGCCGGCCGGGGGTGACGATCACGGGGGGCGGGTCGACGGAGGTCCGCACCGTGCCGAGAGGGTACGTCCAGCGGCGCCGCCCGGTGCGGCGGTCGAGCGCGTGCAGCACCCCCGCCGACCACACCATGTAGATCGTGGTGTCGTCGGCCAGGCTCAGCATCCCGTCGCCGGAGATGGGGGCGGCGAGGTCGGTCTCCCACCGCTGCCGTCCGTCCGCGGCGGTGAAGGCGAGCACCCGGTTCGGTGGCGCCTGCGGCGTGCCGGTGACGGCCAGGATCAGGTCACCGGCCTTCTGGAGGGGCACGGACACGGGTTGCGGGAGGTCGGCGGCCCACGTGCGGCGGCCCGTCGTCGCGTCGATGCCCTCCAGCCGGTCGCCGCTGGGCAGGTGGCACACCATGCGTCCGGACGCGACCGGCGCGTGACCCGACAGCGGCCCGCGGGTCCACCGTGGCCGGCCGGTGCGGGCGTCGAAGGCCATCAGGGCGTTCTCGCGGACGGCCGGGGCGCACACCACGCCGCCCGCCACCACCGCGGACGGGCGTGAGGCGCCGGCACCGAGGGCCCGTGACCATGCCTCCCGGCCGGTGGCGATGTCGTACGCGCCGAGCCGGCCGTCCCTGAACAGCAGGAACAACCGGCCGGACGACAACGGCAGCCGCTCCACCGTGTCGGTGACGACATCGGGGACGCTCCACAGGACCCGGCCGGCGCGCGGGTCGACGGCGGCGAACGTGGTGCCGCCGGCGACGAGCAGCACCCCTTCGGCGATCACCAGGTCGCGCTCCCGCCACACTCCCCGCCCCGGCAGCCGTGCCATCCAGCGCACCGGTCCCGGCGGGGTCGCCGGCCGGTCGCGCATGTCGTCGACCACGAGGAACGCGGCGACGCCCGTGACCGCCCCGCCGGCGAGCAGCACCCGCCGCGGGATCCGGCGCCGCCGGGGGACCGGCAGCGGCGGCGGGACGGGCTCGGTGACCCGGGCGCCGATCCCCGCCACCACCTGGTGGGGCAGCCATCGCGTGCCGTGCAGCTCCATGGTCGCGGAGTCGGCGAGCCGCGCGGTCACCTGCTCGGGGCCGGGACGTTCGGCGGGGTCCTTCACCAGGCAGGCGGCGGCGAGGTCGCGGAGCACGGGGTCGGGCACAGCGTCCAGTCGCGGCGGCTCGTGGATGGTGCGGTGCAGGATCTGGTGGACGGGCCCGTCCCCGAACGGCCCGGTTCCGGTGACGGCGAAGACCAGCACCGCCCCCAGGGAGAACACGTCGGAGGCGGGCTCGGCCGCGCCCCGCGCGATGTGCTCGGGCGCCATGTAACCCGGGGACCCGATCACCTCGCCGCTCTGTGTGATCGCGGCGGAGTCCGCGGCCCGCGCGATACCGAAGTCGATCACGCGTGGCCCGTCCGGGGCGAGCAGCACGTTGGCCGGTTTGAGGTCGCGGTGCACGACACCGGCCCGGTGGATGGACCGGACCGCCTCCGCCAGCCCCACCGCCAGCGCCCGGACGCTGGGCGGCGGCAGCGGCCCGTACGACCGGACCGCCTCCTCCAGGGACAGGCCGGGCAGGAAGGACGTGGCCAGCCAGGGCCGTTCCGCTTCGGTGTCGGCGCGGAGCACGGGTGCGGTGAAGACGCCGCTGACCGTCTGCGCGATCTCCACCTCCCTTTGGAACCGGGCGCGGAACCCGGGGTCGTCGGCCAGCTCACGGTGGATCAGCTTGATGGCCACCGGCCGTCCGCCGGGGGAGGCGCCGAGGAAGACCTCGCCCATGCCGCCCTGGCCCAGCCTGGCGAGCACCTTGAACTGGGCGAGTTGCCTCGGGTCGTTGGGTTGCAGGGGTTCCATCGGTTCTCCATGGCGGGGGCCGAAGGCCGTCCGTGCCGTTCAGGGGGTGTGCAGGGGCCGGTCAGGGGCCGGTGACGGCGACCAGGTCACCGGTCGAGCAGACGACGATCCCGTCCACCGCGGCCACCCCCTCGACCTCGGCGCCCAGGCCGACGCGCCAGCTCAGGCGCCCGCGGTTGAGATCGATGGCATGGACGGTGTCGGCGCCGGGCGTGTAGAGCTTGCCGCCGACGCGGGCCAGCGGCGCCGTCGCCGCCTCGGAGCCGCCGGCCTTGACGGGCACGGAGAACCGCTGCCTTCCGGTGTTCTTGTCGAACACCCGCACGGATCCGTTCAGGTCGTGGACGATGACGGAGTCGGCGTACACCAGGGGAGGCCGGACGACCTTTCCGGCGGTGGCACTCCAGCCGACCTTGCCCCGGCGCAGGGCATGGAGTTGGCCGCTCGGGTCGGTGAGGTAGGCCGTGTCCGCGTCCTGTACGGCCGCCGCCAAGCCCTCGGCGCGGTGACTCCACTCGGTCGCGCCCGACGCCGTCTCCAGGACCCGGACCTCCTCCTTGGTCAGGAGGCAGAGCGCCCCGCCGCCCGCGGTCATCACCGGATGGCTCGCGGCCCAGCCGAGCGAGCGCCGCCACCGTTCGGTCCCGGTACCGGCATCGAACGCGATCAGCGCCTCCTCGGCCACGATGACCAGCCCGTCCACGGCGAGCGGCGGCTGCACCGGGGCGGTCAGCGGCACCGACCAGCGCCGCCTGCCGCTCGCGGCGTCGAAGGCGGTGAGCCCCCAGCGCGCCCCCCCGGGCGGCGTCGCGGAGCCCGCCCGCCTCCAGCACGACGACCTTGCCCTCCGCGATCATCGCCCGTTGGGTGGAGCGCTTGATGTCGCGCTTCCAGCGCTCCTTCCCGGACCTGACGTCGATCGCCAGGAGCCACCCTTCGCCGCCCATCGGATCGCCGGTCGAGGTCGCCACGTAGGCGGTCTTCGCGTCGGTGACGGGAACCGCCTCCGTGCTCGCGTCCCGCCACCGCCACAGCACCCGTCCCTGGGCCGGGCCGCCGCTCGCCGGACCCCCGGCGGCCGCGGCGGGGGACTCGGGGCTCGGCGGCGGCGCGCCGCCGTCGCGGGACCGCCACCACGCGGCCAGCTCGCCCAGCCCGGCGCTCGCCGCGCCCACCGCGACGAGACCGCCGGCGATCAGCAGCCGTCTCCTGCGGACCCTGCGCGGGAGCGCCATGGTGGCCGGAAGCGGCTCCCCCTGCCTGGCCCGTACCGCGTCGGCCAGCGGCGCGGGCAGCCGGCCGACCCCGACCGGCGCCGCGCCGGTCCAGCTCAGCCGGTCCAGGAGCATCGCCGACGTGGGACGCAGCGCGGGATTGCGGGACAGGCAGTCCGCGACGAGGCCGCGCAGGAACGGGTCGGGGATCCCGTCCAGGTCCGGGTCCTCGTGCAGCACCCGGTGGACCAGGACCTCGATGGGCCCGTCGCCGAACACGCGATGCCCGAGGACGGTGAACCCCAGCACCGCGCCGAACGCGAAGACGTCGCCCGCCGGGCCCACCTCCTCGCCGGCGGCCTGCTCGGGCGCCATGTAGCCGGGTGTTCCCAGCACCCCGCCCGGACGGGTCAGCGCGTCGTCGTCGGCCGCCCTGGCGATGCCGAAGTCGATGATCCGCGGGCCCTCACCGCTGAGCAGCACATTGGACGGCTTCAGGTCGCGGTGGACGACGCCGGCCCGGTGGATGGAGTCCAACCCTTCCGCCAGCCCTGCCGCCAGCGCCAGGGCCGCCTCCGTCGGGAACGGCCCGTGCGTCTTGACCGCCTCCTGGAGCGACAGGCCCGGCAGGTAGGCGGTGGCCAGCCACGGCATGGGCGCGTCGGGGTCGGCCTCCAGCACGGGCGCGGTGAACGCGCCGCTCACCAACTGGGCGTTGGCGACCTCGCGCCGGAAGCGGGCCCGGAACCGTTCGTCGCGGGCGTACCGCTCATGGATCACCTTGATGGCGATCGGGGTCCCGGCGGGGGTGCGGCCGAGGTAGACCTGGCCCATGCCACCGGCCCCGAGCCGTGCGACCAGCACATGGTCACCGATGCGCGCCGGGTCTTCCGGGGTCAGCGGTTCCATAGCATCAATGACGCACGCCGCCGCCCGGGAGATCGACCCCCTTCGCCGAAAAAATACTGGATCGGTGCGCTCGTGTTGCGGCGTCAGGCGTCGGCGTTCCGGGCCTGGAAGGCGGCGACCTCGGCCTCGTAGCCGGCCGCGGCCTGTTCGCGTTCGCCCCAGCTCCTCCGGGCCAGGGCGACGAGGCCGGCGGGCTTGCCGAGGACGTCGCGTGCCGCCGTCGTGGCGACCGTGGGGACATCGCCCGGGGGGCAGACCATGGCGGCGGTGAGGGCGGTGGCGGGGATCCGTTCCGAGGTCAGGAGGGCGCGGGCGGCAAGGGCGGGCGGGACCAGGCGGCTGAGGATGGCGTGGCCCACCGTCACGCCGACGTCGAGCTCGGGGAGCTTCAGCCAGGCGTCCGAGGCGATGACCGGGATGTCGGCGGCGGCGAGGAGCAGGGCCCCGGCGCCGATCGCCGGACCCTGCGCCGCCACGACGACGGGGGCGGGGCAGCGCAGGACGGCGGTGAGGGCGGCGGCCCCGATGGCGAGGCTTTCGCCGTCGGCCGGCTCGGCGCGGTCGTGTCCCGCGCTGAAGACGTGGCCCGTCGCGTCGATCAGCAGGCATTCGCCGGGACGCATGGCGGCGCAGATCGCCGTGATCTCCCGGTAGGTGGCCGAGTCCAGGGCGTTCACCGGCGGGCGGGAGAGGGTCGCCCGGGTGAGCGGCCCTTCACGTCGTACGCGCATCAGTAGGACCTGGGCAGGGACAGGCGTTTGTGGGCGACGTGGTTCAGCAGCATCTCCGAGCTGACCGGGGCGATCCGGAAGAGGCGGACGAGCCCGTGCAGGGTGGCCAGGCCGTACTCGCGGGACATCCCGTTGCCGCCCAGGGTCTGCATGGCCGCGTCGAGTGCCGTGGAGGCGGTCTCGGACGCCGTCAGCTTCGCCATGGCCGCGTCCACGCCGCCGGGCTCGCCGGCGTCGAAGGCGCGGGCGGCGGACGCGGTCAGGAGGCGGGAGGCCGCCAGGGCCGTTTCGGCGCGGGCCAGCGGATGGGAGACCGCCTGGTGCGCGCCGATCGGGACGTTCCAGACGACGCGTTCGCGTGCGTAGGCGGCGGCGATGTCGATGGCGTACCGGGCGATGCCGTTGAGGAGGGCGGCGCTGACGATGCGTTCGGGGTTGAGCCCCGCGTACAGGACGGCCATGCCGGCGTCGGGCCCGACCAGCGCGGAGTCGTCGAGGCGGACGTCGTCGTAGAAGACGTTGTACTGCCGTTCGGGCGACAGGATCTCGACCTTGATGGGGCTCGTGGTGAGGCCCGGCGCGTCGGTGGGGACGAGGAACACCTTCAGCTCGTCCTCGACGCGGGCGACGGTGAGGAGCGCGTCGGCGTTGTCGACGTGCGAGACGTAGTACTTCTGCCCGGAGAGCACCCAGGAGCCGCCGTCGCGGCGGGCGCGCATGCGGAGGTTGTGGGTGTTGGACCCGGCGTCGGGCTCGGTGATGGCGAAGCCGAGGACCCGGGAGCCGTCCGCCAGTCCCGGCAGCCACTCGGCCTTCTGCGCGGGCGAGCCGAAGCCGTCGATCATGGTGGCGCAGACGGCGGGTGACAGCGCGATCAGCATGAGCGGGACGCCCGCCTCGGCGATCGCCTCGGCGACGACGGACAGGGCGTGGACGCCGGCTCCGGCCCCGCCGTGCTCCTCGGAGATGCTCGCGCCGAGGGCGCCGATCGCGCCGAGCGCCTGCCAGAGCTCGCGCGCGTTGTCGCCCGCCTCGGACGAGCGGACGTAGTACTCGTGCCCGAAATCCCGGGAGGCCCGCAGGACGGTCTCGCGCAGCGCGTCCAGTTCCGCCGTGGTCTCGGGTGTCGGGTGCACGCGGCTCGCCTCCCTGTGGATGCCCGGCCCGTCGTCCCGCACCGTGCGCGGGACGGCCGATGCCGGGTCACGTTACTTCGATGTAAAAGACTGATGTATTGCACTCTAGTCCAGGAACGGATCCCGCCGCGAGACCGGGCCGGGTACCGTCCAGATCCAGCCCACCAGTAAGAACACGGGGATCAGGGGGTTGTCCTGAGGAGTCCTGGTCCTGCAAACTCTGACGTATTCACTTCCCGGCTTACGCAGGGGTGCCTTGCATCGCCAGACCAAGGCGATCACTGAGGAGACACCATGAAAGCAGCCAAGCGCGGCGGCATGGTCATCGCGGTCCTCACCGCCATGGCCTTGACGGGGACGGCCTGCGGGTCGTCTGGCTCGGATAAGTCTGATGCTTCGAGCGGCGACACCTACACGATCGGCGTGCTGAACTCCATGACCGGTGCCGTCGGCGCCGTCGGGCAGCAGGAGTCCAGGGGCATGCAACTGGCCGTGGAGGAGATCAACGCGGCCGGTGGCGTCAAGGGCCGCAAGCTCAAGCTGGAGACCGTCGACGACCAGGGCTCGGTGAACCTGACCACCGCCGGGTTCAAGAAGCTCGCCACCGACACCAAGGTGCCGGTGGTGATCGGTCCGGGCATCACGGCGAACGCCATGGCGTCCGCCCCGCTCGCCGAGCAGTACGGCGTCACCCAGGTGCTGCTGGTCGCGCAGCCGCACATCGCCAACGGCAAGAAGCACGTCTTCGGCGTGCCGCTGCCGGGCAAGGCCAACTCCCAGGCCATGGTGAACCACGCCAAGGCGCAGGGCGTCAAGTCCGCGGCCATCATCTGGGCGAACACCCCGTACGGCCAGGAGGGCAACACCGACATCTCCAACGCCGCCAAGGCGGCCGGAATCTCGATCGTGAACTCCGAGGCGTTCGACGGCGGCAAGTTCGACTTCACCGCCCAGGCGAGCAAGGCGGCCAGCCGGAAGCCGGACGCGGTCTTCGTGTACGGCGGTGGCGGCTCCAGCGACGCGCTGCTGCTGAAGGCCCTGGTGGCGACGGGCTACAGCGGCAAGATCATCGGCGACCTGGCCTACTCCACGCCGACCATCCCCAAGACCGCCGGGGCGGCGGCCGACAAGGTCGTCTCGCTGACGCCGGTGAACTACGGGTCGCCCGACCCCGAGACCAAGAAGTTCCTCGACTCCTACAAGGCCAAGTACGGCGAAGGCGCGTCGGTGCTGAGCACGTACGCCTACGTGGCGGTGAAGATGGTCGCGGCCGCCATCGAGAAGGCCGGTGAGTACAAGGGCGAGGAGCTCTCCAAGGCGATCCAGTCGCTCAACTACGAGAGCATCATCGGCAAGCTCGCCTACACCGACTCCTACCACGGCGGCCCGCAGGCCGACGCCTTCAAGCCGGTCAGCTTCAAGAACGGCGAATACGCGGCCCCGGACCAGGGCTGATCCCGGCAAGCAGCAGATGACGGCGGCCGGGCCCGTACCGGCCCGGCCGCCGTCCGCCCCTAAGGAACCCGCCCGTGCGCATCCTCGACCTTCTCGTCTCCGGTCTCACGCTCGGCTCCATCTACGCGCTGGTCGCCCTCGGCTTCCACCTCGTCTTCAAGATGACGGGGGTCATCGACTTCGCCCAGGGCGACAAGGTGGTCATCGGCGGCCTGATCGGCCTCACGCTGGTGAACCAGGGCCTGTCCGCGGTGCTGGTGGTCGCGCTGATCGTGCTGGCCGCGGGCATCGTGCTCGGCATCGCCTACGACGCGATCGTGATCCTGCCGACGCAGGGCAACGGCCCCATCGCCGCGATCGCGGCGACCGTCGGGATCACCCTGGTGTTCGCCAACGGCGGCCAGCTGATCTGGGGCCCGGACGGCAAGCCGTTCCCGCCCGTCGCCACGGGCGGGATCGAGCTGGGCGAGGTGCGGATCGGCTACCAGGACCTGCTGATCTGGGCGGTGGTCCTCGCCGTCGGGATCGGGCTCGCCCTGCTGCTGGGACGGTCCCGGGTCGGCCGCGGCATGGTCGCCGCCGCCACCGACCCGCTCGCCGCCACGGCGGTCGGCGTCAACGTCGCGCGGATGCGGGCGATCGCGTTCGCGCTGGCCTTCGGGCTGGCGGCGCTGGCCGGGGTGCTGGTCGCGCCGATCACCCTCGCCGGCGGGGCGCTGGGCACGGCCCTCACGCTGAAGGGCTTCACGGGGGCGGTGCTCGGCGGGCTGGGCAGCACCCGCGGCGTCCTCGCCGGGGCGCTGCTGCTCGGCGTCATCGAGAGCGAGCTGGGCGTGGTGATGTCGAACAACGTCGTCGAGCCGATCGTGCTGATCGCGCTGATCATCATCCTGCTAGTGATGCCGAACGGGCTGTTCGGCCTGAGGAGGCAGCGCCTTGCCTGACAAAGCCTTCGCACTGCGCGCCGGGCGGCACCTGGCTCCGACCCTGGTGGCCGCGGTGATCCTCATCGGCTTCGCGTTCACGAACGCGGGCGCGACCGACCTGGCCCTCGGCGTGAACATCGGGGTCGCGGCCATCGCCGCGGTCGGCCTGACGCTCACCATCGGCGGCGCGGGGCAGCTCGCGCTCGGCCAGGCGGGGTTCATGGCCATCGGCGCGTACGGGACCGCGTACCTCATGCGCGACCGGGAGGTGGCCTTCCTGCCCGCGCTGGCGGCGGGCGTCGCGCTGGCGCTGGTCATCGGCGTGCTCGTCGGCTACATCGCGCTCCGCCTGCGCGGCCACTACCTCGCGATGGCGACCCTCGCGGTCGGCACCGGCATCCACGCGTTCCTGATGCTGCCGGGCCCGCTGGGCGGCGTGAACGGGTACGCCCCGATCCCGTTCCCGGAGATCTTCGGGTACCGGCTGCTGGACCCGCGCGACCAGTACCTGCTCGTGGCGGTGACGCTCATCCTGGTGCTGCTCGGGTCGCGGTGGCTGCTGACGGCCCGGATGGGACGGGAGCTGGCGGCGATCCGGGACGACGAGGTCGCCGCGCGGTCGGTCGGGGTGAACATCACCGCGCGCAAGGTGCAGGTGTTCGCGATCTCCTCCGCGATCGGCGCGCTGGCGGGCGGCGTCAACGCGCCCCTGCAGACGGCCATCGACCCGTCGCTGTTCTCGACGGCGGTGTCGATCCAGCTGTTCGTCATGGTGATCCTCGGCGGTCTCGGCAGCATCTACGGCGCGGTGCTCGCCGCCGCGCTGGTCACCTGGCTGATCTCGGTGGTGCCCGGACGGGGCTCGTGGGCGCTCACCGTGCTCGGGCTCATCGTCATCGCGTTCATGGCCCTGCTGCCGGACGGGTTCGCCGGCCTGGCCAGGGTGGGCCGGTCCCTGAAGGCGCGCTGGTCGCGGCCCGGACCGGCGGCCGGCACGGCGGTCGGGGAGGGATCGAAGTGAGCGCGAGCGGAGCCGCGGAGGCGCGCGGGATCACATGCCGTTTCGGCGGGCTGACGGCCGTCTCGGAGGTGAGCTTCTCGGCGGCGAAGGGCGAGATCCACGGCATCATCGGCCCGAACGGAGCCGGGAAGACGACGCTGCTGAACGTCCTGAGCGGCCTGCAACGCCCGTCCGCCGGGTCGGTGCTCATCGGGGGCGAGGACGTGACCCGCTGGCCGAGCCACCGGCTGGTGGCCCGGGCGCGGCTGGTGCGGACCTTCCAGACCGTCCGGCTGTTCTCCAGCATGAGCGTCCGGGAGAACCTGATGGTCGCGGCGCGCACGACGACGACCCCCGACCACAAGAAGATCAGTGCGGCGCAGGCCAGGGAGCGGGTCGAGGAGGTGCTGGCCCGGCTGTCGCTGGACGGGCACGCCGCCGAGCCCGCCACGGCGCTGTCGTACGGGCTCCAGCGGCGGGTCGAGCTGGCCCGCGTGCTGGTGGCCGATCCCGCCGTCGTCCTGCTGGACGAGCCCGCCGCGGGCCTCAGCCCTCAGGAGCGGCACGATCTGGCGGACCTGCTGCGGGAGATGCGCGGCTCGGGCGTCACCGTGATCCTCGTCGAGCACCACATGGACCTCGTGCACGCGGTGTGCGACACCTGCACGGTGCTCGACTTCGGCAAGGTGATCGCGCGGGGCACCCCGGCGCAGGTCACCGCGAACCCTGCCGTCCTGGAGGCGTACCTGGGCGGCAGGCACCACCGGGCGTCGGAGGTCGACGTCACCGTTCCCACGGGCGAGGAGGACCGATGACGCGACCGGACCGGCCGCTGCTCGACGTGCGCGGCGTCGTCTACCGGTACGGGGCGATCAGCGCGCTGCGAGGGGTGGACCTGCACGTCGGCAAGGGCGAGGCGGTCTGCGTCATCGGGCCGAACGGCGCCGGCAAGACCACCCTGGCGCGCGTCGCGGGCGGCCTCTACCGCCCCGCCGAGGGGACGGTCCTGGTCGGCGGGGAACCGCTGCCCAAGCGCCCGTACGAGGTCGTCGCGCGGGGCGTCGGCAGCGTCCTGGAGGGACGGCACCTGTTCGTGGAGCAGACCGTCCGGACGAACCTGGAGCTGGGCTGCTACCACGGGAACGTGCCGAAGGCGGTCGTCCGGGAACGGATGGAGAAGGTCATGGACCTGTTCCCGGTGCTGCGCGAGCGCGCCGACCAGCGGACCTCGACGATGTCGGGCGGCGAGCAGCAGATGGTGGCGGTGGGTCGCGCGCTGATGGCCGAGCCGGAGATCCTCATCCTGGACGAGCCGTCCATGGGCCTCTCCCCCAAGATCACCGGTGAGGTGTTCGACGCGCTGGCGGCGCTGCGCGAGGACGGGCTCTCGATCCTGCTCATCGAGCAGAACGCGCCGCTGGCCTTCGAGCTCGCGGACCGCGGCTACCTGCTGCGGCAGGGCGCGGTCGTGGTCGAGGGGAGCATCGAGGAGCTCACCAACGACGACCTCGTCCGCTCGGCGTACCTGGGCGCATGAGCGTCCGCGGCTTGCCCTCAGCGCTGCCAGAAGTGGAAGCAGGCGCCGTACCGGGACCGCAGGCCGAGCTGGGGCCCTTCGGCGGTCTCGACGATGCCGGTGGACGGGCCGTGCCGCCCGTCGGCGAGGCGTGCGGCGAGCGCTTCGAGGTCGTCCATCGCGCACCCGGCGACGACCCTCGGGTAGGCGTGCGGCGGCCGGGGAGCGGCGGGCGCGAGGTGCCGGATGAACTCCAGGCGCGCGTTGCGGGAGCCAGGGCCACGGGCGATGAAGGCGTCGAGGCCCTCACCCGGGGCGAGGCCGAGCAACCGCTCGATCGCGGGGCCCTCGAAGCGGTCCGAGAAGTACACGTGGCCGCCCAGGACGTCCTCCACGAACGCCCGCGCGCCCGCGAGGTCGCCGGTGCCGAACACCACGGCGTTGACCTCGCTGACGTCCAGGTCGGGACGCTCGCCGAGGACGCATCGCGTCCGTCCTTCCCGGTACTGGACGAAGGCGTGGCGCAACCCGGAGCGGGTCTGGTCGAGCATGCGTTCCCTCACCGGATGCTCGGTGCCCGGCAGCAGGTAGTGGACGGGGTCGCCGACGAACGTCCAACCCCGTTCCGCGAGCGCGTCCTCGGTGGCGCCGGGGTCGCGCAGATAGAAGTCGAGCGCGTAGGCCCCGGGACGGTCGGGGACTCCGGCCGGGTCGGGATGCGGCAGGCCGGGCACGCCGACGAGCCGGATCCATCCGCCTTCGCTCCCGGGCTTGCCGATGAGTACCGACTCGGTGGGCGGGAGCGGCAGGCTCCACAGGCGCGACCAGAGCGCGGGGTCCTGGAGAGGGCCCTCCTCGACGACCTCGAAGCCCATCACGTCCACGTACAGCGCCCGCAGCGGCGCTGTACCGGCCACAGGAAGGACCACGATGTCGATTCCGTCGAACATTCCCGCCCCCGTCGCCTTCCGGCGGTCCATGACCGGCATCGGTGCGATAAAGTCTGATGTATTGCGATCTGAGGTGTCAAGCGCGCGAAATGCGACCTGAGTGACCCACTCCACGACGTCCGACATTTACCTCGGCGCACCGCGGGATGGAGCCGCCGCCGGGACGGGATCGCATGGTGTCTGATGTATGCTCGTCAGTGCTGTGAGTCCCGGTGGCGTGGAGTTCCCGACTCGAGAAATCGGCACCACACGATGGCCAGACCAGGGGGCAGCGACGTGTCCAGGACCAAAGACGATACCGCCGGATCCTCCACGGGGTCGCCCATCGCGCTCCCGGTCAGCCGGCTCCGTCCCGCATACCAGCAGGTCGCCGACCAGCTCCGCGAGCTGATCCTGGACGGATCGCTCGCGCCGGGCGACCGGCTGCCGCCCGAGGGCGAGATCGGCGGCAACTTCGGCGTGAGCCGCAGCACCGTCCGCGAGGCTCTGCGCGTGCTGGCCTCGCAGGGACTGGTCAAGACGGTGCGCGGTACCACCGGCGGCACGTTCGTCTCGCACATCGAGCCCGACCAGATCAGCGACTTCCTGGAGGCCGGCATCGGGCTGATGTCCGGCTCGGCGGCGCTCCCGTTGCCCGCCATCCTCGAAGCCCGCGAGCTGCTGGAGGTGCCCGCCACGGCCATCGCCGCGGAGCGGCGCGAGCAGCGGCATCTCGACGCGCTGCACGCCGCCATGGAACGCGAGAAGCGCAGCCGCGGCCGGACCATGAAGTTCCAGGAGCACCGGCACTTCCACGGGATCATCATGGAGGCCACCGGCAACGGGCTGCTCACGATGATGACGCAGCCGGTCTTCCACGTCCTGCGGACCCGGTTCCTGAACACCGGCTCGCCCGCCGAGTTCTGGGCGCAGGTCGACGAGCAGCACGAGCAGATCATCGCCCTGCTGGAGGCGGGCGACGGCGAGGCGGCGAGCGCGGCCATGCGCGACCATCTGCGGCACATCCGCGGCGCCTACCGCGAAGCCTGACGCGCTCGCCCCGGGGCGCCGGCCGACGGCGCCCCGGGAGTTCTCCCCGCCCGGCGGGCCACCGTTCCATCACCGTCACGCGGGCGCGCGACGCTCTCACACTCGGCGCCGCCCATGGCGGCGCCGATCCACCACGACATGGCCGCGTCGGCGCGCGCCACATCCGACCTATATATCTGATGTTTTAGGGAACTCGGCCGCCCAAGGCCGTGGTGCAGCCGATCGCCGTCGCCCGGCCTCACCGACCGCTCACGAGGTCACCGAGCTTGGACACCGGCACTCTCGCTACCCTAGAATCGATACGTCTGACTTTAACGATCCGCGTACTTTGAGAGGACGGCCATGACGCTCAGGGACGGGTGGAGGGGACGGTTCTACGAGGACTTCCAGGTGGGCGATGTCTACCGGCACCCTCTCGGGCGTACGGTCACCGAGAGCGACAACACCTGGTTCACGCTCCTGACGATGAACACCAACCAGGCGCATTTCAACCGGGAGTACGCGGCGAAGTCGGAGTTCGGCAGGCCCCTGGTGGTGTCCACGCTGACCGTGGCGATCGCGGTCGGGCAGAGCGTCATCGACACCACCCAGAACGCGTTCGCCAACCTCGGCTGGGAGGACATCAGGATGTCCCATCCCGTGTTCGCCGGGGACACGCTGTACAGCGAGTCGATCGTGCTGGAGAAGCGCGAGTCGGCGAGCCGCCCGCACGCGGGCATCGTCACCATCCGCACCCGGACCCTCAACCAGGACGGCGAGGAGGTGTGCACCTTCCGCCGCACCTTCCTCGTCTACAAGCGCGGGGCCGAGCAACTGGAGAACCAGTTCCCCGAGCCGAAGCGGCCGCTGACGCTCGACACCGCGGACGAGCGGGCATGAGGATCGGCTTCGCCCCCTGGGGCGAGACGCTGGAGGAACTGGCCGACGCGGCCCGCCGCGCGGAGGCGGCGGGCGCCGAGGCGATCTGGGTGCCCGAGCTGCACCGCAGCGCCACGGTCACCGCGGCGGCGGTCGCGACCGCGACGCGCCGGGCGCGGATCGGGACGGGCATCGCGCTCGCGTTCACCCGCAGCCCCATGATCACGGCGCTGGAGGCGCTGGACCTCGACGAGCTGTCGGGCGGGCGGTTCGTGCTCGGCCTCGGGACGGGCGTGCGGCGGCTCAACGAGGACTGGCACAACGTCCCGTTCGGCAAGCCCGTCGGGCACTTGCGGGAGACCGTGCGCAACCTGCGCCGGTTCTGGGAGTCGTGCACGACCGGGGAGCCGATCGACCTGCCCGGCGAGGAGGAGCCGATGCGGATCCGCGGCTACCAGCGGCCCTTCGCCGTGCCGCGGTCGCGCATCCCCGTCCACATCGCCGCGATGGGCCCGGCCATGACCCGTCTCGCCGGGACGATCGGGGACGGCTGGATCAGCCACGAGCTGTGCTCGCCGCGCTACCTCACCGAGCGCGTCCTGCCGGAGCTGGAGACCGGGATCGCCCGCGCCGAGGGCAAGAAGCGCGCGGACGTCGAGGTCGTCGTCTCCGCGTGCTGCTCGGTCTCGATGGACCGTGCCACCGCGCTGCGCCGCGCGTCCGGGCTCGTCGGCTTCTACGCCAGCGTCCGCACCTACGCCGACTTCTTCGCCTTCCACGGGCTGGCCGAGGAGCAGCAGGCCGTCGTCGAGGCGTTCCGCGGGGGCACCGGTGCCGAGCACCTCGCCGGGACGGTCTCCACCAGGATGATCGACGCGCTCACGTTCGCGGGCGGGCCCGACGAGGTCGCCGAGCGCATCGCCGCCTACGAGGGCCTGGCCGACTCGATCAAGCTCAGCCCTCCGACCCACGGTCTCGGCGCCGCCGAGACCCGCGCCGCGCAGGACGAGCTCCTGTCGCTGCTGCCAGACCTCACCGGGAGCGCTTCGTGAAACCGCTGGAAGACATCCGGATCATCGCCGTCGAGCAGTACGGCGCCGGCCCGTTCGGCAGCCTGCACCTCGCCGACCTCGGCGCCGAGGTGATCAAGATCGAGGAGCCCAGGTCGGGCGGCGACGTGGGACGCTACGTCCCCCCGTACGGCGAGGGCGAGGACTCGCTGTTCTTCGAGACCTTCAACCGCAACAAGCGCAGCCTGTCGCTGGACCTGTCGACCGACGCCGGCCGCCGGGTCTTCGAGGACCTGGTGAAGGTGTCCGACGCGGTCTACTCCAACCTGCGCGGCGACGTCCCGAAGAAGATCGGCATCACCTACGACGACCTGAAGCACCTCAACCCCGCCATCGTCTGCTGCTCGCTCACCGGGTTCGGCATGACCGGGCCGCGGAGCAAGGAGCCGGGCTACGACTACGTCCTGCAAGGGCTGGCCGGGTGGATGGACCTGACCGGCGAGCCGGACGGCCCGCCCACCAAGTCGGGGCTGTCGCTCGTCGACTACTCGGGCGGGTTCGTCGCGGCGATCTCGCTGCTCGCGGGCCTGCACGCGGCGCGCCGCGACGGCGTCGGCATGGACTGCGACGTGAGCCTGTACGACACGGCCATCGGGCTGCTGACCTACCCGGCGACCTGGCACCTGAACGCCGGGTACGAGCCGGCGCGCACCCGCCACTCGGCGCATCCGTCGCTGGTGCCGTTCCAGGCGTTCGAGGCGAGCGACGGCTGGTTCATCGTCGGCTGCGCGAAGGAGAAGTTCTGGCGGCGGCTGGCCGCCGTCGTCGGGCATCCCGAATGGGCCGAGCCCGAGGCGGGGTTCGGCACGTTCGCCGACCGCCAGCGCGAGAAGGACACGCTGCTCCCCCTCCTGGAGGAAATCTTCAAGCAGCGCACCGTGGCCGAGTGGCTTGAGGACCTGTACGCGGCGTCCATCCCCTGCGGGCCCATCAACGACGTCGCGCAGGCCCTGCGGGAGGAGCACACCGAGGCGCGCGGGCTGCGGGTGACGACCGAGCACCCGCGGTTCGGGACGGTCGAGCAGATCGCCTCGCCGGTCCGGGTGGGCGACGAGCCGGTCGAGTACCGCAGGGCGCCGCGGCGCAACGAGGACTTCGACCTGGTGATCCGGGAGATCGTCGGCTACGACGACGCCACGGTGGAGCGGCTGCGGGCCGAGGGCGCGTTCGGCGACACCTCCGACCCGGCCACCGAGCCCGCCGAGACGGAGGCGGCGTCGCGATGATCGCGCGCGAACTGGCGAGCTGGGCCCTCGGCCTGGACGAGGTGCCCGCGCCGGTCGCCGAGGCCGCCGCGCGGCACCTGCTGGACGGGTTCGGCACGGCGCTGGCCGCCGCCCGTACCGGCGCGGCGGCGCCCGCCATCGAGGTGGCGCGCGGGCTCGGCGGGCCGCCCGAGGCGGCGGTGCTCGGCACGGACGACCTGGTGTCGGCGCCCGCCGCCGCCCTCGCCAACGGCACGCTCGTGCACGCGCTCGACTTCGACGACACGCACGCGGGCGGGCTGGTGCACGCGACGGCGGTGGTGCTGCCCGCCGCGTTCGCCGTCGGCCAGCAGGTGGGCGCGTCCGGACGGGACGTGCTCGCCGCCGCGGTCGCCGGCTACGAGACGGCCTGCCGGGTCGCCGCCGCGGCGCCGCACGGCTTCCACGAGCGCGGCCTGCACGCGACCATGGTCGCCGGGGTCTTCTCCTCCGCGCTGATCGGCGCGCGGCTCCTCGGGCTGGACGCGGAGACCACCGCCGGCGCGCTGGGCATCGCGGGCAGCCAGGCGGGCGGCCTGCTGGCCTTCCTGGGCACCGGGGCGTCCACCAAGCAGCTCCACCCGGGGTTCGCCTCGCAGTCGGGGATCGTCGCCGCGCGGCTGGCGGCGGCGGGCGCGACCGGGCCCGAGACGGTCTTCGACGGCCCGCGCGGCGTGTTCGACGCCCTCTCCGCGCATCCGGCCGACCCCGCGTCCATCCTGGACGGGCTGGGGGAGCGCTGGGAGACCACCCGCATCGGGATCAAGCCGTACGCGGCGTGCCAGCTCTCGCACGCCACCATCGACGCGGTCAGGGACGCGATGGCGCGCGAGCCGTTCGGCCCTGACGAGGTCGCGGGCGTGCACGCGGTGGTCCATCCCGACTCGGCGCCGGTCGTCTGCGACCCCGGCCGCGACCTGACCCGTCCGGCCGGCCCGTACGCGGCGAAGTTCTCGCTGCCCTGGACGGTCGCCGCGCTGATCGCGGACGGGAACCTGAGCGTGCGGACCTTCGAGCCGGACTCGATCGCCCGGCCCGAGGTCTCGCGACTGGCGGCCCGCGTCCGCTGGGAGGTCGCCACCGAACCCGGAGTCGTGGCCGCCGACGCCCCGGGCCGCGTCACGATCACGCTGACCGACGGCCGGGAGGTGACCGGGTCGGTGCCGCGCAGCGAGGGCGGCGGCGACCGGCCGCTCGGCCGCGCCGCGCTGCTGGCCAAGTTCGCGGGCAACGCGGGCGTCCCCCCGGCCGAGGCCGAGGAGTTCGCCCACCTCCTGGACACCCTCGGCGAGCAGCCGGACGCCGCCGTCGTCGTGCGGGCCGCCGCGAGGCTCGCCCGGCCCACTCACAGCGAGCAGGAGAACTGAATGGCACTGCAAGCGATCAAGCCCGCCGAGTTCCCGTGGTTCCCCTACGAGGGCTTCACGTTCTGCCTCGGCCTCTCGGAGGAGGGCGGCGCGTGGTCGTCCGGGCACACCTCGGCCGCGCACGACCCGTCGATCGGGAAGATGACCGTCTCGGGGACGATGGCCGAGCAGGCGCGGATCGCCTACCGCAAGGTCCTGACGATCATCGAGGCCGCCGGGTACGGGCCGGACGACGTCGTCCACGTCACGGAGAACGTCACGATCGCCGGTCTCGCCGACTACGAGGCCGCCGCCGCGGCCCGCGAGGAGGTCTTCGGCGCCCACCGGCCCACGGTGACCACGGTGGTCGTGGAGCGCCTCGTCCGCTCGGCCGCGCTGCTGGAGGTCGAGCTGCACGCCGTCAAGGGCGGCGGCGCCGAGCTGCTCGCGGCGAGCGAGCGGCGCGAGGCCGGGACCTGGGTGCCGTCCGCGGTGCGCGAGGGGTACGACGGCACGGTGCACCTGCCGACCATGGTGCCGGTGGACGAGTCGGGCGACATCGTGAGCCCCGGCGACTTCGCCGGGCAGTACGCCTACTGCCTCGACCGGGCGGACGCGCTGCTGCGCGGCGCGGGCCTGTCGCTCGACAACGTGGTGACGACCTACGACTACTCGACCCCCGCCACCCGGGACGTGTACCGCACGTCCCATCGCGTCCGGAAGGAGCGGCTCGGCGGCGCGGGCGTGTACCCGGGCGCGGGCGGCATCCTGATGAGCCGCCTGCACCACCCCGAGGCCCTCGTCGCGATCGACATCACCGCGTCGCGGCACCCGCTGGAACTGGTCAACCCCGGCTGGTCGCGGTACGACACGCTGACCTACGCGCCGGGTGTCCGGGCGGGCCGCACGTTGTTCATGTCGGGGTTCGCCGCGCTCGACCTGGAGACGCAGGAGGCGCTGCACCCCGGGGACATCGGCGCGCAGGCCGAGGTGACCTACGGCACCATCCTGCATCTCCTGGAGTACGCGGGTCTCGGCCCGGCCGACCTGCTGACGACCATCGAGTTCTGCGTGGAGTCCGCGCTGCGCGACTACCGCGCGGTCGCGCCCGTCCGCGAACGGCTGCTGTCGCCGCCCTGGCCCGCGTCCACCGGGGCGATGTGCAAGGCGCTGCTGCGTCCCGAGTTCCTTCTCGAGGTCTTCCCGACCGCGCTGTACCCGGAGGGCGCGCCGACCACGAAGGATGGCTCATGACGCTGCTCACCGACGAGATCCGGGCGCTGGTCGGCCGCACGAAGGTCTACACCGCGCCCGAGCCGCTGGGCGCCGCCGCCGGACGGTACTTCGGCCTGGCGGTCGGCGACACCAACCCGCTCTACTCCGACCCGGAGTACGCGCGGGCGCAGGGACTGGACGATGTGACCGCACCGCCCACCCTCATCTGCGAGACCAACCAGTACACGAACCTGCCGGTCGGCCCGGACGGCGACGCGGGCCACAACTGGGGCATCGAGATCCCCGGCACGCGGAGGATACGCGGCGGCAACCGCTACGTGTTCCACCGCCGCGTCCGCCCGACCGACGTCATCACCGCCACCTGGGAGATCACCGACGTGGCCGAGAAGCGGAACCGGGCCGGCCAGGAGATGCTGATCGTCACCTCGCGGGCCACCTACACCCAGCAGGACGGCGACACGCTCACCGAGAACGAGGAGACCATCATCTTCGTCGCGCTGGAGGCACGCTCATGACCGGGCTCAAGGCCGAGCCGAAGGCCGGGCAGGAGGTGCCGCCGCTGGAGCGCCGCATCGGGCTGCCCGACATGATCGCCTACGCCGGCGCCACCTGGGACTGGTACCGGCTGCACTACGACCCCGAGTTCGTGAAGGCGTCCAAACTGCCCGGCCCGGTCGTGGACGGGCAGGTGTTCGGCGCGCTGCTGGTCGAGCAGATCCAGGACTGGCTCGGCCCGCGCTGCTTCGTCCGCACGCTGGACTTCAGCTTCAAGGCGCTGGTGTTCGCCGACGAGACGGTCCGCTGCGAGGGGACGGTCACCGAGGCCGGCGACGGCTTCCTGGAGCTGGACCTGCGGGTGGTCGTGGTGGGCGACGACGGCGAGGTGGACCGCGTGGCGGTGGCGCCCGCGCACGCCCGCGTCCTGCTCGGCACCGCCGACGGGCCGGGCGCCGCGGGGGAGGGCGCCCGGTGAGCACGGGCGTCGCGATCGTCGGCGCCGCCGAGTCCGACCTGGGCGTGACCGGACGGTCCATCCTCGGCCTCCAGGCGCAGGCGGTCTCGCGGGCGCTGGACGACGCGGGCCTGAGCCTGCGCGACGTCGACGGCATCGCCACGACCGGGGTGTCGCGGTTCTCCGCGACCCAGCTCGCGGACTACTTCGGGCTCGAACCGCGCTGGACGGACTCCACGTACGCGGGCGGCTCGGCGTTCGAGATGTTCGTGGCCCGCGCCGCCCAGGCCATCCGGGCGGGGCAGGCGGAGACGGTCGTGATCAGCTTCGCGTCCGACCAGCGGTCGGCACGGTCGCGCTCCCTCGGCGGCGTGGTCGAGGCCCACACGCCCGAGGCCCAGTTCGAGACCCCGTACGCGCCGCTGTACCCGGTGTCGTACTACGCCATGGCCGCGCAGCGCTACCTGCACGACTACGGCAAGACCCGCGAGCAGCTCGCCGAGATCGCGGTGGCGGCGCGCGAATGGGCGCTGCTGAACCCCGCCGCGTTCCGCTACGGCAAGGGCCCGCTCACGGCGGCGGACGTGGTCGGCGCCCCGATGGTCTCCACCCCGCTCACCACGCTGGACTGCTGCCTGGTCACCGACGGCGGCGGCGCGGTCGTGCTGACCTCCTCCGAACGCGCCAGGGACCTGCGGCACCGCCCGGTCGAGGTGCTCGGCTACGGCGAGCGGACGACCAACACCTCGATGACCGCCGTGCCCGACCTGACCGTCACCGGCGCGGAGGGGTCCGGCGCGGACGCGTTCGCCCGCGCCGGTGTCACCCCGGCCGACATCGACGTCGTGCAGGTGTACGACTCGTTCACGATCACGGTCGCGCTGTCGCTGGAGGGGCTCGGGTTCTGCGGGCGCGGCGAGGCGCTCGACCTGGTCGCCGGCGGCCGGATCAGGCCCGGCGGCGACCTGCCGCTCAACACGTCGGGCGGCGGGCTGTCGTACTGCCATCCCGGCCAGTTCGGCGTCCTGCTGCTGGTCGAGGCGGTGCGGCAGCTCCGCGGCGAGGCAGGGGACCGGCAGGTGCCGGACGCGCGGCTCGCGGTCGCCCACGGCACCGGCGGGATCTTGTCGACGCACGCCACGGTGGTGCTGGGGGTGGACGGATGACCGACGGATTCCCGCCCGAGGTCCCCGCGCCCGACGAGGTCACGGCCCCCTGGTGGGAGGCCACCAGGGAGCACCGGCTGATACTCCAGACCTGCACGCGGTGCTCGCCGGGCACGCAGCATCCGCCGCGCGCGCTCTGCGTCCGCTGCGGGCGCGGCGACCTGGGCTGGGTCGGATCCGAGGGCCTGGGCACCGTGGACTCGTTCACGGTCGTGCACCGCGCGCCGCGCCCGGACCTCACCGTCCCGTACGTCATCGCCCGCGTCCGGCTGATCGAGGGGGTCGTCCTGCTCACCCGCCTGCGGGGGCGGGAACCGGACCGCTGGCGCGTCGGCGACCGGGTCCGGGTCGCCTGGGCCGACCTCGGCGACGGGCGCGCGCTCCCCGTGTTCGTCCCGGACGCGCCGTCGTCCCATGACACCGAGAAAGGCAGCTAAGTGGATTTTCGGCTCAATGAGGACCAGCGCGAGTTCCGCGACGTCCTGCGCGCCTTCGTGGACCGCGAGATCATCCCGGTGGCGCGCGACTGGGAGCACTCCGGCCGCTACCCCACCGAGATCGTCGCCGGGATGCGGGACCTGGGGCTGTTCGGGATGACGATCCCGGAGGAGTACGGCGGCCTCGACCTGGACCCGGTGTCGTTCGCGCTGGTCTTCGAGGAGATCGCGCGCGGCTGGATGGGCATCGCCGGGATCCTCGGCAGCCACTCCCTAGCCTGCCGCATGATCGCGATGCGCGGCACCGAGGAGCAGAAGCGGCGGTACCTGCCCGCGCTGGCCACCGGCGAGCGCCGCACCGGCATCGGCCTCACCGAGCCGGACGCGGGCACCGACCTGCAGGGCATCCGCACCACGGCCCGGCTGGAGGGCGACCACTACATCGTCCACGGGACGAAGATGTGGATCACCAACGCCAGGCACGCGGACCCGCTGCCCGTGCTGGTCAAGACCGACCCGACCGCGTCGCCCGCGCACAAGGGCATGTCGATCCTGCTGGTGGACGCCGGCTCCGAGGGCTACGAGATCACCAAGGACATCCCGAAGCTCGGCTACAAGGGCACCGAGTCCTGCGAGATCGTGCTGAACGGCGTCCGGGTGCCGAAGGAGAACCTGCTCGGCGGCGTCGAGGGCAAGGGCATGCAGCACGCGCTGTCCGCGCTGGAATGGGGCCGGGTCAACATCGCGGCGCGGTCGGTCGGCATCGCCCAGCGCGCCCACGACGAGGCGCTCGCCTACGCCAAGCAGCGCAAGGCGTTCGGCCAGGCCATCGGCGACTTCCAGGCCGTGCAGCTGCAACTGGCGACCGTCGCGACCCAGTTGCAGGCGGCGCGGCTGATGGCGTACTTCGCGGCGGACGCGGTCAAGCGCGGCCGTGCCGACGGCCAGACCGGGATGGCGAAGATCTTCTGCTCGGAGGTCGCGCTCCAGGCCGCGATCGACGCCATGAAGATCCACGGCGGCTACGGCTACTCCACCGAGTACGAGATCGAGCGGCTCTACCGGGACGCGATCCTCATGAGCATCGGCGAGGGCACCAACGACGTCCTGCGGACGGTCGTGGCCAAGTCCCTGCTGCGCGGCGAGACCGTGGTGCGGTGACCGCCACCGTCCGGCCGCTCGGCCGATAGATCTGATGTATCGGTAACGTTTCTGAAACCAGCGGCAATCGCCCGATCATCAGGGTGGGACACGATAATCGGTGAAAGATCTGACAGCAGAGGTCGGTCCTTCTGGGAGAGGCGGGCAGCCATGGCACAGATGAACATCGCCAGCGGGATCCGCGAGTTCGCGATCAGCACGCCGCACGCCACCGCGGTGATCGACGAGGACCGGCGGCTGACCTTCGCCGAGCTGGACGACCGTTCCAACCGCGTCGCCGGCCTCCTGATGGACGCGGGGCTCACCGCGGGCTCCCGCGTCGCCGTCCTGCTCGGGAACCAGCTCGAATACATGGAGGTCGCCGCGGGGGCCGCCAAGGCGGGGGTCGCGATGGTGCCGCTCAACCCGCGCGGCACCGCCGCCGAGCACGCGTCGCTCATCACCCGGTCCGGGGCGCGCGGGCTGATCGCCGACGCGGCGTTCGAGGCCAACGTCCCCGAGCTGGCCGAGGACCTGCCGCTCGCCCTCTCCCTCGGATCCCAGGACTGGGGACGTCCCTACGACAAGGCGCTCGCCGGGTCGCGGGCGACCGACCCGCGCGTCGAGGTCGACGAGACGTCCCCGTTCTGCGTCCAGTACACGTCCGGGACGACCGGGCAGCCGAAGGGCGCGCTGCTCACCCACCGCTCCCGGGTGCTCACCATGTTCGGCTGCGCGGTCGACTTCGGGCTCGGCCCCGGCAAGCGCACCGCGGCGGTCGCGCCGATGGCCCTCGGCGCCGGGTTCGCCTTCGCCTACGCCGGCCCGTTCATGGGCGGCCAGACCTCCATGCTGCACCGCTGGGACCCCGAGCGGCTGCTGCACATGATCGAACGCGACCGGCTGCAGACGGTCTTCCTGGTGCCCACGCACGCGCAGACGATGCGGCAGGTCATGGAGCAGTCGCCGCGCAAGTACGACCTGTCCAGCCTGGAGACGTTCTACTTCAACGCCGCCGCGCTGCCGGTGCCGCTGAAGGAATGGGTCATGGAGACGTTCCCGCACGTCGGCGTGCACGAGCTGTACGGCTCCACCGAGGCCGGGGTCGTGACGAACCTGCGTCCCGCCGACGCGCTCCGCAAGGCCGGCTCGGTCGGGCACCCCTGGTTCATGACCGAGGTGCGGCTGCTGGACGACGAGGGCCGGGAGGTGCCGCCCGGCGAGCCGGGCGAGCTGTTCGGCCGCTCCCCGTACACCATGGCCGGCTACCTGGACGACCCCGAGGCGACCGCGCGGGCGATCAGGCCGGACGGCTTCCTGACCTCCGGTGACGTCGCCGTCCGGGACGAGGAGGGCTTCATCACCATCGTCGACCGGAAGAAGGACCTGATCATCTCCGGGGCGGCGAACGTCTACCCGCGTGAGGTCGAGGACGTCCTCCTGGGCTGCGACGGCGTCTCCGAGGTCGCCGTCGTCGGCCTGCCCGACGAGAAGTGGGGCGAGGCCGTCGGCGCGTTCATCGTGCCGCGGGAGGGCCGGACCGTCGACCTCGGCGAGCTGGAGGCGAGCGTCCGCGCCCGCCTCGCCGGCTACAAGACCCCGAAGGTCTGGAAGGTCGTGGACGCGCTGCCCAGGAACTCCAACGGCAAGATCCTCAAGCGGGTGCTCCGCGACACGTACGGGAAGTGAGCCCCCGGGCGTGCGGCGCGGACGCGCCGGGGGCCCACGCGCGGTTCAGGACCAGGCGCGGACGACGTCGTCGACCGTGTTGACCCAGCCGAAGGCGAAGCCGATCGTGTTGAGCGCGTGGTCGTGCCGCGACTTCTCGAACTCGGCCGTCGCGTCGCTGATCACGTGCACCCGGTAGTCGCGCTGGCCCGCGTCCCGCGCCGTCGACTCGACGCAGATGTTCGTGGTCACGCCCGCGATGACCAGCGAGCGGACGCCCAGGCCGGTGAGCACCGGCTCCAGGCGGGTGCCGTAGAACGAGCTGGGCCGCGACTTGTCGATCACGATCTCGCCCTCGGCCGGGGCCAGCTCGTCGATGATGTCCGCGTCCCAGCTTCCCTCCGCGAGCGAGCCGACCTCCTTCATGGACGGGACGAAGTAGGTGGGCAGCAGGCCGCCGTCCGCGTAGTCGGAGTGGTAGACGTACCGGGTGTAGATGACCGGGACCCCGGCCGCGCGGGCGGCGCCGACCAGCGTGCGGCACCCCGCGATCGCCGGCCGCAGCTCCTCGTACGGCATGCCCACCGCGGCCATCGAGCCCTTGGCGTCGAAGAAGCCGTTCTGCATGTCGATGACCAGCAGCGCGGTGTTCTCACGCGCGATGTCCACCGGGACCTCCCGAAGTCAGTAGCTTCTCGGCAGGCCGAGCGACTCGCCGAGGATGTTGCGGATCATGTCGTTGCTGACGGGGCTGAACAGCTGGAGGCGGGCGTCGCGGAAGTACATCTGCATCGCCGACTCCTCCGCCAGGCCGTGCGCCGCCATCGCGCGCATGCCGCGGTCGACGATGCGGGCGGTCGACTCGGCGGCGGTGAGCTTGGCCATCGCGGTCAGCGCGGTCGAGGGCACGCCGTCCTCGAGGGAGCGGACGGCGGTGTTCACCAGCGCGCGGGACGCCGACAGCTCGGCGAGCGAGTCCGCGGCGGCGTGCTGCAGGGCCTGGAAACGCCCGATCGCGCCGCCGAATGCCGTGCGTTCCCGCAGGTGGGTCAGGTGCAGGTCGAGCGCGGCGCGCCCGATGCCGAGGCTGAGCCCCGCCGCCAGGACGCGCTCCACGTCCAGTGTCCTGCCGAGGAGCGCCATGCCGCGGCCGCGCTCGCCGACGAGGTTCTCCAGCGGGGCGGTCGCGTCGTCGAAGAAGATCTCGCAGGTGCCCGCGGCGCGCATCCCGGCGAGGTGGACGCGGCGGACCGTGACGCCCGGCTGGCCGAGCGGGACGGCGATCACGCTGAGGCCCCGGGCGCGCCGGCCTTCCGGCGGAGGGTCGGTGCGGCACAGCACGAAGGCGACCTCGGCCTCCTGCGCGAGGGAGATCCAGAGCTTCTGTCCCCGCAGCACCCAGCGGCCGTCCTCGACCCGGGCGGACGTGCGCAGGTTGAGCAGGTCGGTGCCCACGTCGGGCTCGCTCATCCCGAACGAGCACAGCATCGTCCCGGCCGCGATCTCCGGCAGCCAGGCGTCGGCGGCCGAGCCCTTGGCGTCCCCGAGCATCCGCATCGCCATGCCGCAGGTGACGTAGTCGACGGCGAGGCTGGGAAGGACGCGGGCGATCTCCTCCACGACGGCGACCGCGTCCCCCACGGTGCCGCCCGTACCGCCCTCCGGCTCGTCGCCGCCGAGGCCGAGCAGCCCGGCCTTCCCGAGCGCCGACCAGGCGCCGGAGGCGAAGAGGCCGTCGCGGTCCAGGGCGAGCGCGCGGTCCGGCGGGAGTTCCCTGGCGAGCAGCGACTCGACCAGCTCGCGCAGGTCGCCGCGCTCGCGCGGCTCCTCGAACGGTCGCGTACCGAACACATCGCTCCTCTCGGGATCCCATAAATCTGATGTATCGATCAGCCTGCTGTCAAGACTTCCTTGCCTTGACCGATGACGAACGTCTGCTTACGCCTTCACGAGTGTTGACGAGGTTTCGTACGGTATCGCTAGGCTTATGTCTGATGTTTTAGTGAACCAGGTCGAGGGGATGTGCGATCATGACCGAGGTCGTGCCGACGGTGACCGGAACGGTCATGACCATCACGCTCAACGGCCCGGACCGGATGAACAGCCTCGACCCCGGCACCCTCGACGGGCTGAACGCCGCCCTGGACGCCGCCGAGCGCGACCCGTCCCTCACCTCACTGGTGATCACCGGGACGGGCAGGGCGTTCTGCGTCGGGATGGACATCGGGTTCCTCGGCGACTGCTTCGCCGACCCGCCCGGCGTGTTCGTGCCCTTCATCCGCCGCTACCACGAGTTCCTCGACCGGCTTGAGGCGTTCCCGCTGCCCAGCGTCGCCGCGGTCAACGGCCTCGCCCGCGCGGGCGGCTTCGAGCTGCTGCTCGCCTGCGACTTCGTCCTCGCGGCCGACGAGGCCAGGGTCGGCGACACCCACAGCGACTTCGGCATCGTCCCGGGCGCCGGCGCGTCCCAGCGCGCTCCGCGCAAGCTCGGCGACCAGCGCGCCCGCGCGATGCTGCTCGCCGGCCGCTGGCTGACCGGCCCCGAGATGGTGGACTGGGGCCTGGCGCTCGCCAGCGTCCCGGCGGCCGAGCTGCCCGAGGAGGTCGGCCGGCTCACCGGAGCGCTCGCCGACCGCTCCCGCACGGTCACGGCGATCATCAAGCGTCTCCTGAACGCCGCCTCGGAGCTGACGCCCGCCGAAGGACTGCGCCTGGAACGCGAGCTGTTCACCCGCTTCCACGAGGAGGTCGCGGACGCCGACGAGGGCTACCGGGCCTACGTGGAGAAGCGCCGCCCGAACTGGAACGTCCGATGAGCACCGGACCGAGCCGTGGAGCGTCCGACATGGAGACGTCCAGCACGCCCTGGGTGAAGGTGACCCAGCCCCTCATCGACGGGCTCGTCGGCCTCGGCGGCTACACCCATGCGCTGTTCAGGCCGGGACCCGGGGGCGAGCCCGCGCCGATGCCGGGCCAGGGCGTCCTGCTCCTGATGGGCGGGCTGGTCGAACAGTCCGGCCTGCTCGACGACGCGATCGCCCTGCTCGAACTCCGCTCGGTGCGCTTCCGGAAGCTCCTCAAGGCGGGCTCGTCCCTGCGGGTCCAGCTCACGCCCGGCGCGTCCGAGACGACCGGAAGCGGGAAGATCGTCCGGCGGTACCGGTGGGTGGCGGTCGACGACGCGGGCGACCACATCGCCGAAGCCGTCGCCGTGATGCTCATGCGGCCAGGCGGGCGGCAGGGAGCCGAGGGCTAGAACTCCTCGTGGACGTCGGGATCGCCCTGCTGGCGGTCACCGCTGTCCTGAGCGTCGATCCGCGCCATCTCCTCGCCGCTCAGCTCGAAGCCGAACACGTCGATGTTCTCGGCCATCCGCTCCTCGCAAGACGACTTGGGGATCGGCACGGCGCCGGACTGCACATGCCAGCGCAGGACGATCTGCGCGGGCGTCCGGTCGTGCGCCTCCGCGATCCGCACGACCTCCGGGATGCGCGTCCCGCCCGTCCCCCGCCCGAACGGGCTGTACGACATCGTGACGATCCCGTGGTCGGCGTGCCAGATGTGCGTCGCCTCCTGGGTGAAGCTCGGGTGCATCTCGATCTGGTTGACCACGGGCCTGACCCCCGTCTCGGCCACCAACCGCTCGATCATGGCGGGGGTGAAGTTGGAGACGCCGATCGACCGGGCCAGGCCGCGCTCGCGCAGTTCGATCAAGGCCCGCCAGGCGTCGACGTACTTGCGGCGGCAGGGCAGCGGCCAATGGATCAGATAGAGGTCGACGTAGCCGACCCCGAGCGCCGCACGGCTCTCCTCGAAGCCCCGCAGCGCCTCCTCAAAGCCGTGCCGCGCCCCGCGCAGCTTGGTGACCAGGAAGACCTCCTCGCGCGGCACCGGCGAGTCGGCGACGGCCTGCCCGACCCCCGCCTCGTTGCCGTACGAGGCGGCCGTGTCGATCAGCCGGTATCCCAGGCCGAGCGCCCCGCGCACCGCCGTGCGCGCGGTGGCGTCGTCCATCGGATAGGTGCCCAGCCCGAGCCGCGGCATCAGCCGGCCGTCCGAGAGCCTGACCGTCGGTACGGATGTCATCGTCATGGGACGTCCCTCCCCCTTGTGACCTGCGGATAACGGACGCCGTACCGCCGTCCGGGCGTCGCTCGGTTGGGAGTCCGGCATTCGGGGGATCGGAAGAGCATGCGACGCGGCGAGGACGCGCAATGGCCGGTGCCGCTGGCCTCGACGTCGGCGCGGTGGCTGCTGACGGTCGCGGTGCTGGGCTCGGGCATCGCGTTCCTGGACAGCACCGTGGTCAACGTGGCGCTGCCGGCGATCGGCCGGGACCTCGGCGGCGGGCTCAGGGAGCAGCAGTGGGTGCTGGACGGCTACCTGCTGACGTTGAGCGCCCTGCTGCTGGCGGGCGGCGCCGCGGGGGACCGTTACGGGCGGCGGCTGGTGTTCGTCGCCGGGCTCGTGCTGTTCACCCTCGCCTCACTGGCCTGCGGGCTCGCGCCGAACGGCGGCGCGCTGATCATCGCCCGGCTGGTGCAGGGCATCGGCGCCGCCGCGCTCGTACCGGGCAGCCTCGCGTTGATCGACGCCGGTATCCGCGGTGAGGACCGGGGCCGGGCGGTCGGGCTCTGGGCGGGCATGTCCGGGGTGACCTCGGCGCTCGGCCCGTTCGTCGGGGGCTGGCTGGTGGACGCGGCGTCCTGGCGCTGGGTGTTCTGGATCAACGTGCCGCTGGCCGCGGCGGCCGTCCTCATGGCCCTGCGCCACCTGCCCGAAAGCCGCGACCCCTCCGCCCGCGAGCAAGGCCGCTTCGACGCGGCCGGCGCGACCCTGGTCACGCTCGGCCTCGCCGGAGTGATCTACGCGCTCATCGAGGGACCCGGCCACGGGTGGCGGCCGTTCACGATCGCCGCCGCCGTCCTGGGCCTGCTGGCCCTGGTGGCGTTCCCGCTGGCCGAGTCGCGGGTGAGCGCGCCGCTGCTGCCGCCCGACCTGTTCCGCTCCCGGCAGTTCACCGGCGCGAACCTCGCCACCCTGGCGGTGTACGCGGCGCTCGGCGGGGCGCTGTTCCTCCTCACCCTGCAACTGCAGCAGAGCCTGGGCTACTCGGCGCTGGTGGCGGGGCTGGCCACGCTCCCGATCACCGTCATCATGCTGCTCGCCTCCCCGCGCATGGGCGCGATGGCACAGCACACGGGTCCCCGGCTGCCGATGACCGTCGGCCCGCTGGTGGCCGCCGCCGGGCTGGCGTTGATGGCCCGCATCACCCCCGGCGCCGCGTACCCGAGCGTCGTGCTCCCCGCGGTGGTCGTCTTCGGAGCCGGGCTGGCGATCACGGTGACGCCCCTGACCACCACCGTGCTCGCCTCGGTCACCGAACGGCACGTCGGCGTCGCCTCCGGCGCCAACAACGCCATCTCCCGCATGGCCGGGCTCCTGGCGGTCGCCGTGCTGCCGTTCGCCGCGGGGATCGAGGCCGGCCCCGGGGAGGCCCTCGGCCCCGGCTTCTCCCGCGCCATGCTCATCACCGCCGGGGTATGCGCCGCCGGAGGCGTCATCGCACTCCTCAGCGTCCGCAACGCCACCACCGTGCGCACCCATCCCGTACCGAGCGTCAACCACGCGTGCCAACACCCCTGCACCCGAGTCCCCGACGAACCCACGGGCTCAACCTGACGCACTCCGCCGGGCCGGGGACCTTCCGCCAAGGGCACCCCTGAGCGAGCCGGTCACCGTTCCCGGATCTCGTAGGTCAGGTGGGTCGCCCGCTCCGTCGGTTCCGAGCGCACCTGCCGCAGGGCGAACCGGTTCGCGTCCACACCCTCGAACAGCCTGACCCCGGAGCCGAACAGCACGGGTGAGAGCGCGATCGAGAACTCGTCGATCAGACCGGCGTTCACGTACTGAAGGATCGTCTCGCCACCGCCCGCGACGCGGACGTCCCGGTCGCCGGCCGCCTGGCGGGCCAGGTCGAGCGCGGTCTCGATGCCGTCGTTCACGAAGTGGAAGGTGGTCCCGCCCGGCCGTTCCCAGGGGTCACGCCTTTCGTGCGTCACGACGAAGACCGGCGTGTGGAACGGCGCCTCCTCCGGCCACGCCCGCTCGCCCGCGTCGAACATGCGCTTGCCCATCACGCTCGCACCGGTGCGCTCGAACAGCTCCCGCGCGATGTCGTTGTCGCGCCCTTCCTCACCGCCCTCGCCGAGCTTGAGATTCTCCCGGAAGAACCGCTGGGGGAAGATCCACGCCTGCAACTCCATCCACCGCCGGCCCATCAGCTCCTCGGCGGATTCGGGCGCGATGAACCCGTCCAGCGACATCGACACGCTGAAGAACACCTTTCCGGCCATCACACCTCATCCCCCGTTCCGGACGACCTCGGCGACGTAGGCGGCCAGCTTGCCCAGCGTCTGCCGTCCGCCCTCGATCGCGTGGTACTTCTCGACCGCCTCGTCCCGCAGCTCCTTGGTGGGGAACACCGTGCGCATCACGATCCGGGTCGCCGCGCCGTCGGGCTCGAACGTCAGGACCGACTCGAAGGCGTTCGGGTCGCCGCGGGACTCGCCGTGCAGCAGCGCGATCCGCTCCGGAGGGGCGATCTCGGTCCAGGAGATCCACTCCTGGTAGTCCGTCCCGTCCGGCCCGCGCATCACGAAGTCCCACTCCCCGCCGACGCGGAACTCGAACGCCCGCGTGCTGGTGGTGAACCCCTCCGGCCCCCACCACCGCGACAGGTGCCGGACGTCGGTGAACGCCTCGAACACCAGCTCCCGTGGGGCGTCGATGACCCGGGAGATCACGATCTCCCGGTCCTCCTGTCCTGCCGATGCCATGGCTCACTCCCCGTGTCTTTCCTGCTTGAGGTCCTGCACGTACGCGTCCAACCGGTCGAGGCTCTCGTTCCAGAACCGCTCGAACCCGCCGGTCCACTCGTGGACCGGCCGCAACCCGCGAGCGTCAAGGCCGTACAGGCGTTGCTTGCCCGCCTTGCGGTCCCGCACCAGCCCGACCTCCCGAAGCACCCTCAGATGCTTGGACACGCCCGGCTGGGCCATACCCAGCTCCCGGGCCAGCTCGGTCACCGGCCGCTCACCCTCCCGCAGCAGCACCAGAATCCGGCGCCGCTGCGGCTCGGCGATCGCGTTGAAGACGTCCGACGTCGTCGCTGCTCGTGCCACGCGGGCCATCATATGCCTATATAGGCATATGTCAAGGCAGCGAGGGTGACCTGGGCTTGTCAGGATCCGCTGTGTTGGTGCTGTTCGGGCAGGTGGCTGTGCGGGTGGACCCACAGCAGGATGTTGTCCGGTCGGCCCTTCGCCTCCCACTCGCGGTGGAACCCGACGGCGTCGGAATACCTGGGGGCCGGAGTGAGGGAACGCCCCACGTTCGCGCATGTCACGGCGGCGAGGTCGGTGGGCGACCTTGGGCCACCGCGGCGGTGTGCCCGGTCAACGGGAGCGCGATTTGACGGTGGTCCGCGGACACCACAGTCGTACGGTGGCGTCCACCTCGTCCCATCGGACCCCGGCTGATCAAAAGTTGCGCCAGCCACTTCACCCACCGTTGATCGCGCTCCAGGACTTCGTACCGACCCGGGGGACTTCACGCCCGGCGGGTCTGCCGTACGCCGCGCGGCGCGCTGGACGACAGCCGCGCCCACCGTCTCGACAGGCTGATCGTCGAGGCATGGGAGGAACTGTGCCGCCTCGACTTCTCCACCGGTCGTACGATTCCTGGAGGCCACCGCGAAGGAACTGGGCTGGGCGCCGGAGTCATCCGAGTGGGCTCACGCACGGCTCGCGGCCGTGTACAAGTGCGCCATTCGGCTGGCGAGGGACCAGGCCGAGCGGTCTCCGTCGCCGACTTGTCGACGGGCGTCAAAGGGGGCCGTTAGGCATGGATGTTCCCGGACCGGGCGCGGGAAAGGCTGGGCTAATCTTGACGCACCGGCTCGCGTGACGTACGGCCCGAGCAGCCGATTAGGACAGAGGAATCATGCAAGAAGCCCCACGCAAAGTGTCACTGACCGGCATAAAGCCAACCGGTGAGCCCCATTTGGGGAACCTGGTCGGCGCGATCCGGCCGGCGCTCGAACTCGCCGAGCGGTACGACGCGATGTACTTCATCGCCGACTACCACGCGTTGACGACCATTCGCGATCCGGACCTGCTGCGCCACTACTCGCGCTCGGTCGCCGCGACCTGGATCGCCGCGGGTCTCGACACCGACCGTGTCACCATGTACCGGCAGTCCGAGGTGCCGGAGACCTTCGAGCTGGCCTGGGCTTTGTCGTGCGTGTCGGCGAAGGGGCTGATGAACCGGGCGCACGCGTACAAGGCGGCCCGCGACAAGAACGCGGAGGCGGGCAAGGCCGATCTCGACTCCGGCATCAATATGGGCCTGTACAACTATCCCGTGCTGATGGCCGCCGATATCCTGCTCATGGATGCGGACGTGGTTCCGGTCGGCAAGGACCAGGCACAACATGTCGAGTATGCGGCCGACATCGCCGGTTCGTTCAATCATCTGTTCGGCCGGGGCTACAAGCTGAAAATCCCCGAGCTGGTCCTGCCGGAGGCCCAGGCGGGCAAGACCCTGCCCGGACTGGACGGCCGGAAGATGAGCAAGAGCTATGCGAACACGATTCCGTTGTTCGTCAAGGAATCGCAGCTGAAGAAGCTGGTGCGGCGTATCGCCACCGACAGCACCCCGGTCGAGGCCCCCAAGGACCCGGACGCCTCACATGCGTTCCAGATCTTCGAGCAGTTCGCCACGGAGGCCGAGGCGGCCGCCGTCCGCAAGCGGCTTGAGGCGGGCGGCATGGGCTGGGGCGAGCTGAAGGACCGGCTGTTCGAGGTGCTGAACGAGCTGCTCACCCCGCTGCGTGCCCGTTACGACGAGCTGATGGAACCGGACAGCGAGCTGGACGCACTGCTCGCCGCCGGCGCCGAGCGGGCGAGGGCACGGGCGCGCGTGGTGCTGTCCAACGTACGTACCGCTGTCGGCATCGACTGAACGCAACAGGGGAACTCACGCCGACACCATCACGACAGAGCAACTCAACAGGGGCATAGCGCGCCACCGCCACACAGTTGTGCCGCGCACAATCATCGGCTCCCCGAACTGACGGTAGGTGCGCAGACCTCAAAGGCGTACCGTGCCACCTCAGCCGACCGTGGCATCTGAAGCCGCGCGTCGCCCGATTCCGTTCAGAACCGTTCGACCCCTTCTTATGGACAGCGGCGGCGCCGTCCAAAGCCGAACGCGCCGGTGAAGGGGAAGGCCCTCGCTCCGCCGGGCGGACCCGCAGAGCACTGGCCCTCGCGGCGCTCGTACGCCCGAGTCAACGGACGGCCACAAGCCCGCGCCACGGTTCACGGGAAGTGGGCGATCCCGCGGCCGCCGCGGCACGACCGCGCGACGTCCTCGCCAAGGCCGCGGAGACCCTTCTTGTTCATGATGGCGCGTGCTACGCCACGTGGCCCCGCCCATAGATCCACAGGATGCGGCAGCGGTGATACAGGCCGAACGGGGACGGCGTCGCGAGGGTATGGCCTTTGGCCGTACCTAAGCAGGTGCTGGCGCACGCGATCCGACCTTTTATGAAAAGCCCCTTATGCTAGCTCAAAATCGCCGTGGTTCTCCGGTGAACTCGTAGCCTTCCGGTGGGGGTGCGTATGCCCGGTGGGGACGATCTTCAGGCCGGAGGGCGAGACGATGGTGAGTTGCTCGGGCAGAACCGAAGGCCGGCCCGGCGCCTTCGGCGGATCTGATCGGGTGGGTTTCGTGTGGTTATCCTGTGTCGAACCGGTGCGGGGAGGTGGCCATTGAAGCCGCTGCGGCCTGAGGATCCACGAGTGATCGCGGACTTTCGGATCGAGGGGCTGCTTGGTGAGGGCGGCATGGGCCGGGTCTACTTGGGCCGTTCACCTGGCGGGCGGCGGGTCGCAGTGAAAGTCATCCGTTCCGAGTACGCCGCGGATCCCATCTTCCGGAAGCGCTTCGCCCGTGAGATCTCGGCGATGAAACGCGTGCCCGGTATCTTCACCGCTCCGGTGATGAATGCTGACGCCGAGGGTTCGCCACCGTGGCTGGCCACCACGTATGTAGAAGGTGTGTCGTTGCAGGACCGGGTGCGCTCCGACGGCCCGTTGCCGTCACGTGGGGTGCTGGAGCTGGCCATCTCGCTGGCGGAGGCGTTGTCGGCGATCCATGCCGAGGGGCTGACCCACCGGGACCTCAAGCCATCGAACGTGCTGCTGGCCGGGGACGGCCCGAAGGTGATCGATTTCGGGCTGGCGGTGACCTCTGACGCGACCTTGCTGACCGGGACGCGCCCGATCGGCACGCCCGCCTACATGTCGCCGGAGCAGTGCCGGGGTGGCCGGGTGGAGCAGCCCAGCGACGTGTTCTCCCTGGGTGGGCTGTTGGTGTACGCGGCGACCGGGCAGGGGCCGTTCGGCACGGGCACCGCACACGAACTGGTCTACCGGGTCGTGCACGGTGAGCCGCAACTGGGAGTGCTGGACGGCCCGCTGCGGGAAATCGTGGGTGAGTGTCTGAGACGTGATCCCGCGGCGCGGCCCACGCCCGCGGGGTTGCTGGCCCGTCTGACCGCGATCGCCGAGTCAGGGGCGGATGCATCGGAGGCCACGGCCGACATGTCCGGGCGCACGACCACCGCGGATTCGCCTCCCCGCACGCGTGTCTACACCCACCCTTTCGGGGCCTCCGCGGCATCTCCGCCGCGGCGAGGTGAGAGTTCCCGGGCGGTCGGGATCGACCTGGGGACCCACAAGTCGGTGGTGTGTGTGCTGGAAGGAGGAAAACCCACCGTCATCGCCGACGCGCAGGGGCTACGCAGGACACCGACCGTGGTGGCCCGCGCGCCGGGCGGCGCGCTGCTGGTCGGCCGGAGCGCTCAGCATCAGGAGGTGCTCCACCCCGACCGGGCCATCCGGTCGGTCGGTCGCCGGATGGGCACCGGCTGGAGGAAAAGGATCGACGGCGAGGACTTCGTCCCCCAGCAGATCATTGGGTTCGTGCTGCGAAAGCTCAAGCGCGACGCCGAGGCCCATATCGGGGAGCCCGTCACCGAAGCGGTCATCAGCGGCCCGGTTCACTTTTCCGAGAATCAGCGGCAAGCGGTCCGGGAGGCCGCGCAGATCGCCGGCCTGAACGTTCTGCGGCTGATTGCCGCGCCGTCCCTCGCCGCCTCGGCCTACGCGACCAAGCGTCTGGAGGAAGTCACCCTCCTGCTCTTCGATCTCGGGGGCGGCACGCTGGATGTGTCGCTCGTCGAGGTGGGCTACGGCGTGGTCGCGGTCAAGGCGGCCTCCGGTGACAGCCACCTGGGCGGCGACGACTGGGACGCCAGGATCGTCGACTGGTTGCTGGAAAGGTTCAGCAACGCCAACGGTGTGGACCTGTCCACGGACGAGGGGGCGCTGCAACGGATCCGTGAGGCCGCGGAGAAGGCGAAGATCGCGTTGTCATACTCGTCGGAGACGCGGATCAGCGTGCCCTACATCACCCGCACTGCCGCGGGCCTACTGGACCTGGACGACAAGCTCACCCGGGACGAGTTCCAGCGGATGACCAGCGATCTGCTGCACCGCGCGAGGACACCCGTCCGCCGGGTGCTCGGGGACGCTGGTATCGGCGTGAGCGACATCGACCAGGTGGTCCTCGTCGGCGGGGCGACCCGGATGCCCGCCGTCTCCGACATGGTCAAGGAGCTGACCGGTAAGGAGCCCGGCAAGAGCGTCGACCCCGACGAGGGCGTGGCCATCGGCGCCGGCCTGTACGCCGGTGTTCTCACCGGCGAGGTCAAGGACTTCCTGCTGTTGGATGTGACTCCGCTGAGCCTGGGCGTCGAGACCCTGGGTGGCGTCTTCCACAAGATCATCGAACGGAACACCGAGATCCCGATCCGGCGGGATGAGACCTTCACCATCGGCGTGGCGCCCTCCCGGCAGGACCGCGATGATGACGATCCCGGCGGGGACTCACCTCCGGCGGCTGCGGCACTGCCGACCCAGGACGGGCAGCCCGGCGTGGCCGAGATCAACATCTACCAGGGCGAGCGGGAGATCGCCGCCGACAACAACAAGCTCGGCACGATCCGGCTCTCCGACCTGCCTGCCGGACCCCTGGGAGTGCCGCGGATCGAGGTCGGCTTCGACATCGATGCCAACGGCCTCTTCACCGTCTCAGCCAAGGACCTGGTCACCGGCAACAAGCGGACGGTGACCATCACGGTCGACTCGGCGCTACCGCAGGAAGACATCCACCGCATGAAACGCGAAGCCGAAGAGCTGTCGCATGTCACCGGGACCCCCTGATGGCGCGGAAGCCGCCACGCTGATGCACTGCCTGGGCTCCTGCGTGCTGGTCGCGGTCCATGGGGTTACCGGTGGGCGGATGAACCCGCGGATCGGGCGGCCGATCGGGTCGTGGACCGGTTGACGGAACCGCCCGAGCCGGTCGCGAGTGTACGGTTGCGGTAGTGGGTCCTTGGAGCCTTCTGGTGGATTCTGACAGGCGGATGCGCGCACGTCTCGCCGAGCCTGCTGCGTAAGGTCGAGCAGGGATCACGCCGGGTCACCTCAAAACAGCGCAGCGACCAGTACCAGTCCTGAACCGGCGCTGCCGCCATGGCATTCGGCATCGCGTTGAGCGCCGGCGCGCCGCCTGATCGCTACGGCATCGCCGGCCAGGTGGAGAGCCGGACAGGCAGTGCGTCGCCCGACGACCCGTCGAGCGATGGTGAGATCATGGGCCTTGGAACTGCGGTGGGCGCCGGTCGACGAACGCGCGGAAGTCCTTGCGAAGAGCCTGTCCAGTGAGGCGGCGATCCAGTGGCCCAGCGTGTCCCTGCCGGGGTCGAGCGCCTGGCGCACCGCGATCTTGAGTGCGCTTATGGCCGGCGGCGGGTTCTCGGCCATCTGTTCCGCGAGCCCGATGGCGGCGGTCGTGCTCGACGACCCGGCTGATGAGGCGGATCCGCTCGGCTTCTGACGCGTCGATCATCCGTCCGGTGAACAGTCGGTCCGCCGCCGTCTCCCGGCCTACGAGCTGCGCGAGGATCGCGATGCCGGAGACGTCCGCGCACAGACCTCGGCGAATCGGGCGCGTTCCGAAGCGGTGCGGATGTCGCAGAGCAGCGCGAGCTCCATTCCCCGGCCCAGCCGAGCCATCTTGGCGCTGTGTATTCAGTTTCCGGCACCCGCACCCTCCCGGAGGGACAGGTCAGCGCCAGTCGATGAGGCTGGTCATGTCCTGGTCTTGGTAGTAGGCGGTCACGTTGCGGATGTGGGTGGCCATCTCGGTGCGCGCCTTGCGCGGGTGGCCGGACATGATGGCCTTGGCGACCACGGCGTGGTCGTGGTCGAGGACCTCGCGGAGGTCGCGGGGGTCGGCGGTGACCACGACGTGGTGGCTGACGATCTGGCCGGCGGTCTGGAAGGTGAGCTCGAGGACGCGGTTGCCCGCGAGCGAGGCCACGACCGCGTGGAAGTGGCCGTGTGCCTCGAAGAACGAGGCGGAGTCGGCTTCCCTGGTGTCGAGCGCGTGGAGGAAGGGCTCCAGGGCCTTGCGGGCGGTGGCGCGGTCGGCGTTGCGGGCGGCCAGTTCGGCGAGCATGGATTCCATGAGGACCCAGGAGTCGAACAGGTCGCGGTAGGTGGCGCCGGCCAGGTGGTAGTAGAGGCTGGACGTCCTGCCGAGGTTGGCCGGGTCGAGGCGTCCGACCATGGGGCCGCCGCCGGGGCCGCGGCGAATGGTGATCAGGCCCTGCACCTCCAGCAGGCGCAGTCCTTCGCGGAGCGTCTCGCGGCTGACCCCGTAGCGCTCCAGCATGGCGCTCTCGGACGGCATTCGGTCACCGGTGCGCAGCCCTTGCTCGACCATGTCGTGGACGATGTCGCGTGCCACGACCTCGGAGGCCTTGAGCTGACGGGATGCGGCATCGCCGATCGCGATCTCCATACAGCCCCGGCCGGGCCGGATGTCTGCCACGTTTCGTCACCTCGATTCCTCATGATTAGTTTTCCAGCCTACGGGTCACCAGGAGGCGGTTCCGCCGTCAATGCTCCAGAGGGCGCCGGTGATCCCGGCGCCCGCTTCGGAGGCGAGGAGCAGGGCGACGGCGGCGACCTCCGCGGGAGTGTTGAGGCGGCCGGTCTTCGTGCCGTCGACGAAATGCGCGACGAATTCCTCGCGGGTCATCCCGGCGGCCTTGGCGGCCGCGTCCCCCGACGGACGGGACTGCGTCGGCACCGCGCCCGGGCAGAGAGCGTTGCAGGTGATTCCCTGCTTGCCGTACTCCAGGGCGACGGCCCGGGTGAAGCCGTGCAGGGCGTGCTTGGCGGTGACGTAGTGGGAGATCGCGGGCATCGTCGCCTGCTTGCCCTCGACGGAGGACATGTTGATGATCCGGCCGAAGCCGGCGGTCATCATCGCGGGCAGCGCGCGCCGGGTCGTCCAGAAGGCGCTGTGCAGGTTGAGGTCGATGGCGTGCAGCCAGGCGTCATCGGTCATTTCGTGGACGCGGGCGAAGCCGCTGCTGCCGCCGACGTTGTTGACCAGGATGTCGACGCGGCCGAACGTCTCGACGGTCCTGTCGATCGCGTCCTCGGCATCCTTCCGCCGGGTTGCGTCGGACTCGACGAAGGTGCCGCCGATCTCCTTGGCCGCCAGGGCGCCCTTCTCCGCGGACCGGCCGGTCACCGTCACCACCGCGCCGTGGGCGGCGAAGGTGCGGGCGATCTCAAGGCCGAGGCCCTCGGTCCCGCCCGTCACCACCGTGATCCGTCCGTCCAGGGTCATGATGCCCTCCATTGCGTGGGCCCGCCGTCTCTGCTTACCTCATGAGGAATATCCCGTCCCGCGGCGTTCCGCGCAAGGGCGGGGAGCATCCGATCTCTGAGGGAGCGGCATGGATCTGGCGGTATTCCGGCGGAAGGCACGGGACTGGCTCGAGGCGCGCACCGACCCGCGGGCCGAGGTCGCCTCCGGTCCGGACGATGTGTCGATCTTTCACGACCTGCCGTTCGAGGAGGAACGGGCGCTGATCCGGCGGGCGATGGCCTGGCACCAGGAGAAGTTCGACGCGGGGTACGGGGCGATCGGCTGGCCGCAGGAGTACGGCGGCGCGGGGCTGGGTCCGGAGTACGAGGACGCCTTCGCGGAAGAGGAGGCGCGGCGCGAGGTGCCGGCCGGCCATGAGCTGTTCCGGGTCACCGTCCATCTCATCGCGCCGACCCTGCGGATCGCGGGCCCGGACGGGTTCGTCCGGCGGTTCCTGCGGGCCGAGCAGATGTGCGTGCAACTGTTCTCGGAGCCGGGCGCGGGCTCCGACCTGGCGGGGCTCGCCACCCGGGCCGTCCGGGACGGGGACGACTGGCTCGTCACCGGGCAGAAGGTGTGGAGCTCGGGGGCGCAGTTCGCGGACTGGGGGCTGCTCATCGCGCGGACTGATCCCGACGTCCCCAAGCACACGGGCATGACCGCCTTCCTGGTGCCGATGGACGCCGAGGGGGTGACCGTGCGGCCGTTGCGGCAGATGTCCGGCGGTGCCTCGTTCAACGAGGTCTTCCTGGACGGCGTGCGGGTCGCGGACGCGTTGCGCGTAGGGGACGTGGGACAGGGGTGGAAGGTCGCCCTTACCGCACTCGGCTTCGAGCGCAAGATCAGCGGCGGGGAGAGCCGGGTCGGGGGTGGGTGGCGGCAGCTGCTGCCCCTGGCCCGCCGGCTCGGCCGGCTCGATGACCCGGTGGTGCGCCAGTTGCTGGCCGAGGTCTACATCAACGAGTGCCTGGCCAAGGTCGGGGCCCCGCGGGACGTCGATTCCGGGCCCGCCGGCTCGCTCCGCAAGCTGCACTGGGTGAACGAGATGGCCGCGGCGGGCCGGGCCGCCGAGGCCCTGCTGGGAGCCGGTCTGGCGGCCGACACCGGAGAGCGCGGGACGTTCTCCTGGACGGCCCATGTGCTGGGGGCTCCGGGCTACCGCATCGCGGGCGGGAGCGACGAGATCCAGCGCAACATCATCGCCGAGCGGCTGCTGGGCCTGCCCGGCGAGCCGCGCGCCGACCGCGATCGTCCGTGGCGGGAGCTCCCGCGTTGACGCCGCCCACGTCGAAGGCCGTATCCAAGGAGAGGCAGATGCTTGAAGGCAGAGTCGCGCTGGTGACGGGCGGCAGCCGCGGGCTGGGACGGGAGATGGTGCTCGGCTTCGCGAAGGCGGGCGCCGACGTGGTGATCGCCAGCCGCAAGGCCGCGAGCTGCGAGGAGCTGGCCGAGGAGGTCCGCGCCACCACAGGACGGCGGGCGCTGCCGTACGCGGTGCACGTCGGGTCGTGGGAGGGCGTCACCGCGATGGTGGAGAACGTTTACAAGGCGTTCGGCCGGCTGGACGTGCTGGTGAACAACGCCGGGATCGCCCCGACCTATCCCAGCCTCGACGAGGTGAGCGAGGAGCTGTTCGACAAGGTCATCCAGGTCAACCTGAAGGGGCCGTTCCGGCTGGCGGCACTGGTGGGAAGCCGGATGGCACGGGAACGGGGCGGGTCGATCATCAACATCAGCAGCGTCGCGTCGATCCGTCCCACGCCGGGCGACCTTCCGTACGCGGCGGCCAAGGCGGGGCTGAACACGCTGACGGCGGGGTTCGCGCAGGCGTTCGGGCCCTCGGTACGGGTCAACACGATCATGGCGGGGCCGTACTTCACCGACATCAGCCGGGGCTGGGACCTGGAGGTGTTCCAGGAGATGGCGAACCGGATGCCGGCCCGGCGCGGCGGGGAGCCGCACGAGATCGTCGGGGCGGCGCTGTACTTCGCGGACCCGGCGTCGAGCTTCACGACCGGCGCGGTACTGAACGTGGACGGCGGACAGAGCGTCCTCCGGTGAACTCTTGTCAATATTCCTCATGAGAATTACTGTTCCTCATGAGGATTGAGCGCGCCGGGAGGAGCTGGGATGGCCTGGGACTTTGAGACGGACGAGGAGTTCGGCCGGGAGCTGGACTGGGTCGAGGAGTTCGTGCGCGAGGAGGTCGAGCCCCTGGAGTTCGTCCTCGACCACGCGTGGAACATGGCCGACCCCGTACGGCAGAAGCTGATCCCACCGCTCCAGGCCACGGTGCGCGAGCGCAGGCTCTGGGCCTGTCACCTCGGGCCCGAACTGGGCGGGCCCGGGTACGGGCAGCTGAAGCTGGCGCTGCTCAACGAGATCCTCGGCCGCACGCACGCGGGGCCGATCGTCTTCGGCTGCCACGCGCCCGACTCGGGCAACGCGGAGATCCTGGCCCGCTACGGCTCGCCGCTGCTGAAGAAGCGCTACCTGGAGCCGCTGATCAAGAACGAGATCGTGTCGTCCTTCTCCATGACCGAGCCACAGGGCGGATCGGATCCCACGGAGTTCACGACGCGGGCCGTCCAGGACGGGGACGCATGGGTTCTCAACGGCGAGAAATGGTTCTCCTCGCACGCGAACTTCGCCTCGTTCCTCATCGTGATGGCGGTGACCGACCCGGACGCCGAACCGCACCGAAGACTGTCGGCGTTCGTGGTGCCGTCCGGCACCCCGGGCGTCGAGATCCTGCGGAACGTCGCGGTGTACGGGCATGAGGAAGGCGAGGGGACGCACGGCTACATCCGTTACTCGGACGTACGGATCCCGGCCGACCATCTGCTCGGTGATCGCGGTGCGGGCTTCGACGTGGCCCAGACCCGGCTGGGCGGCGGTCGCGTCCACCACGCGATGCGGACGGTTGGCCTGGTCAAGCGGGCCTTCGACATGATGTGCGAGCGTGCGCTCTCCCGGACCACCAAGGGCGAGACGCTGGCGCGCAAGCAACTCGTCCAGGAGATGATCGCCGACTCCTGGCTGCAGCTTGAGCAGTTCCGCCTGCTGGTGCTGCGCACGGCCTGGCGGATCGACAAGTACGACGACTACCGCAAGGTGCGCGCGGACATCGCGGCCGTCAAGGCGGCGATGCCCCGCGTCCTGCACGACGTTTCGGCGCGCGCGCTGCAACTGCACGGGTCGCTCGGGGTGTCGGCGGAGATGCCGTTCGGCCGGTGGGTGCTGGAGTCGTTCCACATGGGGATCGCGGACGGCGCCACCGAGATCCACAAGACCAACCTGGCCCGGCTGCTGCTGCGCGAGCACAAGCCGACCGATGGTCTCTTCCCGAGCGGCCACCTCCCCCGCCTCCGTGACGAGGCCCGCACCAAGTACGCGGCGGAACTGTCGTGAGTGATCCCGCCGAGCTGGCGACGGTACGGAAAGGCGAGGAACTCGATTTCGACGCGCTCGCCGCCTACCTGCGCTCGCACCTTCCCGATCTGGACGGCGAGTTCTCCGTGCTCCAGTTCCCGAACGGCTCGGCCAACCTGACCTACCAGGTGCGGTTCGGCGACCGGCGGCTGGTGGTGCGGCGGCCGCCGTTCGGCACGGTCGCCCCCGGGGCCCACGACATGCGACGCGAATACCGTGCGCTGTCGCGGCTTCACCGGTCCTACCCGCGCGCGCCTCGCGCGTACCTGCTGTGCGATGACCCGAAGGTCATCGGCTCGGACTTCCTGGTGATGGAGTACCGGCCCGGCGTGGTCGTCTGGGGCGCGGTGCCAGAGGCCATGCGCGTACACCCGGACGCCGCGCGCCGTATCGGCTTCGCCGTCGTGGACGCCCTGGCCGACCTGCACCGGGTCGATCCCGAGGAGTGCGGCCTGGCGGACCTCGGGCGCCCGGCCGGCTTTCTGGAACGGCAGGTCGCGGGCTGGCGCAGACGCTGGGTACTGGTCGCTCCGGCCGAGGGCGGTGAGCCGGTCGAGACGCTGGGCGAGCGGCTGGCCGCCGCGATCCCGGTCACCGGCAGGGCGACCATCCTGCACAACGACTACAAGATCGACAATTGCCAGTTCGATCCCGCCGACCCCGACCGGGTCCGCTCGGTCTTCGACTGGGACATGGCCACGCTCGGCGACCCCTTGGTCGACCTGGGCACCCTGCTGAACTACTGGCCCGATCCCGCCGACGCCGACCTGCCCGGCGCGCTGGTCATGCCGGACGGCCTGGACGCGATGGGCCTGCCGTCCCGCGCCGAGGTGGTCGAACGCTACGCGGCGCGATCGGGCATCGACACCCGCGACGTGGCCTGGTACGTGGCCTACGGCTGCTGGAAGACCGCGGTCATCCTGCGCCAGTTGTACGCGCGGTACCTGCGCGGCGAGACCACCGACGAGCGGATGGGCGCCCGCGGCCAACTGATCGACGATCTCACCCGGCGCGGCCACGCCGTGCTCGATTCCAGGAGGACCAGTTGAGCGATACCCCCACGAGGAGCGTCGAGTTGAAGATCGGAGCGCGGCTGGCGAGCGCGGTGTGCGACGCCGAGGTCGTCGTCATCAAGGCGCCGAGTGAGGCCGCCTTGCTGGAGTGCGGCGGCGTGCCGATGGGCGAGTCCCCCGAACGGGTTCCGTTCGAGCGATCCGAGGCCGGCGGCGTCCTGTTGGGCAAGCGGTACACCGATGAGCGGACCGGCCTCGTGGTGCTCTGTACCAAGGGTGGCGACGGCTCTTTGACGCTGGACGGCAGGCCGCTGCGACTGATGGCCACCAAGCCGCTTCCCGCGTCGGACTGAGAACTGAGGACCAAGCCATGCACCTGCCGATGCTGGCCGAAATGGCGGCGGACGCATCCCCGGATCGGACGGCCCTGGTCACCGCGTCTGGAGAGGCCCTCTCTTACGCGGATCTCGTCGAACGTGCGCGCCGGGTCGCCGCATTGGTGGAGCGGTACGACGTGCGGCATGTGGCGCTGCTTGACGAGAACTCGCCCGCGGTTCCGGTCTTGCTGTTCGGCTCGGCTCTCGCGGGGTGCGCATTCGTCCCGCTGAACTACCGTTGGGCGGACGAGGCGCTGCGCACGGCACTGGCCGGTATCGCTCCCGTCTTGGTCGTCGGGCAGGACGCGGCACTGGAACGCGTCGCCGGGATCCCGGGAGTGACCCCGCTGTCCAGGGAGACGGTTCAAACCGCGCAACGGACGGAGGGCCGCCTGACCGGCGCGGACCCGGACGAGGCCGCCGTGCTGCTGTTCACCAGCGGGACGAGCGGCGCCCCCAAGGCGGCGGTGCTGCGCCATCGCCACCTCGTCTCGTACGTCGTGTCGACCGTCGACTTCATGGCCGCCGATACCGGCGAGGCGATTCTGGTGAGCGTCCCGCCGTACCACATCGCGGGGATCTCCTCGGTCCTCACGTCGGTGTTCGTCGGCAGGCGCATGGTGCAGCTCCCGGCCTTCACGCCCGAGGCGTGGGTCGCCCTCGCCCGGCGTGAGTCCGTCACGCACGCGATGGTCGTGCCCACGATGCTCGGCCGCATTCTGGACGTCGTCGAACGCGATGGCGCCGGGCTGCCCGCGCTGCGCCACTTGTCGTACGGGGGCGGACGGATGCCCGCGCCGGTCGTGGAGCGCGCCCTCGCACTTCTGCCGGACACCGGTTTCGTCAACGCGTACGGGCTGACCGAAACCAGCTCCACGATCGCGGTGTTGGGGCCGGACGAACACCGGCGCCGCCACAAGCTCGGCTCGGTGGGCCGGCCCCTGCCCTCGGTCGAGATCGAGATCCGTGACCGGGACGGGGCCGTCCTCCCGCCCGCTGAGATGGGCGAGATCTGGGTGCGCGGGGACCAGGTGTCGGGCGAGTACCTGACCCATCGTGCGCTCACCGAGGACGGCTGGTTCCCGACCCGGGACGGCGGTCGGCTCGACGAGGACGGCTACCTCTACGTCGACGGACGCGCCGACGACGTGATCGTGCGCGGCGGCGAGAACCTCTCGCCCGGCGAGATCGAGGAGACCCTCGCGACGCATCCCGCCGTCGCCGAGGCCGCGGTCGTGGGCGTCCCGGACCAGGAGTGGGGCGAGCGTCCCGAAGCGGTGGTGGTCTTCGCATCGGGCGAGAGCGCCGGCGAGGAGGAGCTGCGGGACTGGGTACGGGTGCGGCTGCGCTCGGCGAAGACCCCCACCCGGATCCACGTCCGCGCCGAGCTTCCCTACAACGAGACCGGGAAGCTACTCCGCCGCGTAGTGCGCGATGACCTGGCCCGCGCCGCCACCGCGACCGAGACCGTGCGTGCCTGAAGGACAGGGAGCGGAAATGGAACTGCTGCCGAACGAAGACGTCGGCGAACTGCGCGACGTCGTCCGGGCGTTCGTCGACAAGGTGTCGCCGGAGGATGAGGTGCGCCGCCTCATGGAGACCGAACTCGGCCACGACCGCGCGGTCTGGCGTCGGCTGGCCGGCGAGCTGGGCCTGACCGGGCTCGGTGTTCCGGAGGAGTACGGAGGAGTCGGCGGCGGCTTCCAGGAGATCGCCGTCGTGCTGGAGGAGATGGGGCGGGCGCTGATGTGCACGCCGTACCTCGCCACGGTGGTCCTGGCGGCCGGGGCGCTGCTGCGCTCGCCTGACGAGGCCGCACGGGCGGAGTACCTGCCCGGGATCGTGTCCGGCGAGACCGTCGCCACCCTCGCGCTGGCGGAGGGCCCGGCGGACTGGGACGATCCCGCCGTCATCACCACCACCGCCACGCGGACCGCCGCCGGCTGGGAGCTGACCGGCACCAAGCTGTTCGTGCTGGACGGGACGGCCGCCTCGCTGATCCTCGTCGCGGCCCGCACCGGATCGGAGCCCGCCGACATCGGCCTGTTCGCCGTCGAGGGCAACGCCGCCGGACTGCGCCGGACCGCCATGACCACCCTCGACCCCACCCGCAAGCTGGCCCGGCTCGACTTCGTCGGCGTGCCGGCCCGGCTGGTCGGGGAGGAGCGCGGGGCCTGGCCGGTGCTCGGTCACGTCCTGGACCTGGCGGTGGTCGGGCTGGCCTGCGAGCAGGTCGGTGGCGCCCAGCGTGTCCTGGATATGGCGGTCGAATACGCCAAGGCCCGGATTCAGTTCGCCCGTCCGATCGGCTCGTTCCAGGCGATCAAGCATCGCTGCGCCGACATCGCGCTCGGGCTGGACGCCGCCCGGTCGGCCGCGCTGTACGGGGTGTGGGCGGCGGCGACCGCGAGCCCCGAACTGCCGGTGGCCGCGGCGATCGCGAAGGTCCGCTGCTCAGAGGGCTTCATGTTCGCGGCGGCGGAGAATGTCCAGGTGCACGGGGGCATCGGGTTCACCTGGGAGCACCCGGCACACCTCTACTTCCGGCGCGCCAAGAGCGGCGCGCTGCTGTTCGGGGACCCGGCGCGGCATCGTGATCGGCTGATCGAGCATGTGACGGCCTCGGTGGAGAGCGAGGCGTTGTGAGGACGGGCCGTGAATGGCAGCTGGTCCGCAGGCCGGAGGGCACGCCCTGTGACGACGACGTAAGGCTCGTCGAGGTGGATGTGCCCGATCCCGTCCCTGGCGAGGTGCTCGTCCGCAACACCGTGATGTCGGTGGAGCCGTACATGCGGGGCCGGATGAGCGACCGGCCGTCCTATGCCGAGCCGTACACGCTGGGGGCACCGATGACCGGGCACGCGGTCGGCGAGGTGATCGCCTCGAAGGCGGAGGGGATCCCGGTCGGGACGCGCGTCCGGCACGAGCGCGGCTGGCGCGAGTACGCGCTGGTCCCGGCGGACGAGGCAGAGTCGGTGGGCGGTGAGGGGGGGATCGTGCCCTCGGCCTACCTGGGCGCGCTCGGTCTCACTGGAATGACCGCCTACGTGGGGCTTCTCGGGATCGGCCGGTGCCGCCCGGGGGACACGGTGCTGGTCTCCGCCGCCGCAGGGGCGGTCGGCGCGACGGCGGGTCAGATCGCGAAGGCCATGGGGTGCACCGTCATCGGCAGTGCCGGTTCGCCGGAGAAGGTGCGGTTCCTGACCGAGGAACTGGGCTTCGACGCCGCGTTCAGCCATCGTGCGCCCTCGCTACGGGATGCGCTGGGCGAGGCCCTGGAACGGGCCGGGGTCGGGGTCGGGCGCGGCTTCACCGGTGGCGACGGCGATCGCGGCGGCGGGGGAGTGGACGTCTACTTCGACAACGTCGGCGGTGCGCAGCTGGAGGCCGCGATCAGGGTGATGCGGACGTTCGGGCGGATCGTCCTATGCGGGGCGATCTCCGTGTACAACGCGACCGAACCGGTGCCGGGGCCGCGCAACCTGCTTCTGATGATCTGGCGGCGGCTCCGGATGGAGGGCTTCCTGCTGGGCGATCACGAGGACCGGCGCGCGGACTTCGAGCGGGACATGACTCGGTGGCTGCGGGACGGCACGGTGCGCAATGTCGAGACCACGGCTTCGGGCGGGATAGACGCCGCCTGGCCGGCCTTTCTGGCGTTGCTCCGGGGCGACAACATCGGCAAGACGATCGTTCGCCTGGACGAGGCCGGATGAGGGCGCGCCCTGCGGCCAGGAAATCATTATGAGACTATTGACCTATTCATCATGAGGTATTAGCGTCTCTATCACTCAAAGTACAAGGTCGAGGCGGTCTGGATGAGTCCGGGGGACTCGCCCGAGACCTTCCTTGAGACGTCAGAAAGGCCACCCCCATGGCGTCCGTCATCAGTGCCATCGAGATCATAGACACCGACACCCATGTGGTGGAACCGCCGGACCTGTGGACCTCCCGCCTGCCCGCGAAATGGGGCGACCAGGTCCCGCACGTGCGCTGGGACGAGGCGAACGCCGAAGAGGCCTGGTTCGTCGGAGGGGAACGGATGGCCGCCGTCGGCTCGCCCGCCATGGCCGGCTGGAGCGAGTACCCGCCGCACCACCCGCGCCGCTGGGCCGACATCGACCCGATCATGTGGGACGCGGCGGCCCGCGCCCGGCACATGGACGCCTACGGCATCAAGGCGCAGATCCTGTATCCGAACGTCGCGCTCTTCGACGCCAAGAAGCTGCTCGACATGGACAACGAGCAACTCCAGATCGACACCATTCGCGCCTACAATGACTTCCAGGTGGAGTGGAGCGGCGCCGCGCCCGGACGTTTCCTGGCCATGGCGTCCCTGCCTTTCTGGAACATCGACGAGACCCTGGCCGAAATGGAGCGCTGCGCCGAACTCGGTCACCGCGGAGTCATCTTCACCCAGGACCCCGCCGCCTTCGGGCTCCCGGGCCTCACCGACCGGCATTGGGACCGTATGTGGGCGGCCGCCCAGGAGATGGGTCTCCCGGTCAATTTCCATATCGCCTCGGGTGATCTGTCGCTGATGCAGAGCGGCAATCCGGAGAACGGCGAGCGCGCCAACTACGCGTCCATGGGCGTCTCGTTCTTCATGGGCAACGCCCGCACCATCGCGCTGCTGGTCTGCGGGGGGATCTGCCACCGCTTCCCCGACCTGTCCTTCGTCTCGGTGGAGAGCGGCGTCGGGTGGATTCCGTACGCGCTCGACGCGCTCGACTGGCAGTGGAAGAACTGCGGCGTCGCCCTCGAACACCCCGAGTACGACCTGCTGCCCAGTGAGTACTTCCGCCGGCAGATCTACGGCTGCTTCTGGTTCGAGGACCACGGCGTCCGGCACGCGATCGACCGGCTCGGCGCCGACAATATCCTCTACGAGACCGATTTCCCGCACCCGACGAGCATGTCCCCGGGCCCCGCGACCACCGCGGTCGCCCCCAACGAGTACCTGGAGACCACCTTCGGCGACCTGCCGGAGGAGACGCTCCGCAAGATCCTTCACGACAACGCCGCGCGCGTTTACGGCATCCGGGCGGACACGCGCGGCTGACGGCGACGCGCCGCCTGGGCGCGCTCACAGCCGGATTCCGGCGGCAAGACTTCAATGGTCATCTCCACCCGGGCCGCCTGGTGCCCGTGGTCGATCCCCACCGTGTGCCGGGGTGTTCCGCGTCGGCATGCGACCATCCCACCTTTCTCTCAAGTGACCCCCGGTTCCCGTGGTCCGTGGCGCGGACGCGGAAGCTTCGGGGGAAGGAGTTCTGATGGCCAAGGACAAGGACGTGCGCCGCCGGTTCCTCAGCGGGCTGGCGCTGGCCCTGGCGGTCGCCCTGCCCGGTACGGCGTGCGCGGCCGGACCGTCCACCCCGGCGGGCAACGCGCCCGTGGACGGGACGTGGCAGGAGATCGTGGCCGCCGCCGAGAAGGAGGGCGAGGTCACGATGTACTCCAGCCAGGGCACCGACCAGCTGGAGGACCTCAAGGCCAGGTTCGAGAAGAAGCACCCGAAGATCAAACTCACCCTGGTCCGCGGCACCGACGCCGACCTCACCCCCAAGGTCGAGGCCGAGCGCAAGACCGGCAAGGGGATCGCCGACCTGTTCATCGGTGCCAGCCTCGTGTGGATCAAGGCCAACAAGGACGCCTACGAGGCGCCTCGCGGCCCGGCGTTCGGGGCGCCCGCCTACAGGAAGGCGACCTCGGTGCCCGACGGAAGCTACTTCCTCACCAACGCCGCGATCCTCACCTTCGGCTGGAACACCAAGCTGTACAAGACGGGCCTCAAGGACTACCCCGACCTGCTGGACCCGAAGCTGGCCGACGGGAAGATCGGCGTGGTCAAGCCGGCGGCGCCGTCCTTCGTCGACTTCTACCTCTACCTGAAGGAGACCTACGGCGCCGACTTCGTCAAGAAGCTGGGCGCGCAGCGTCCCCGGATCTACCCCAGCTCGCTGCCGCTGGCCCAGGCGCTGACCTCAGGCGAGATCGCCGCCGCCGCGTTCGTCCAGCCGCTGGTGGACGAGAAGAAGGCCGGCGCGCCGGTCGAGTGGGGGCTGGCGAAGAAGGCATGGGGTGCCCTTTTCTGGGGCATGGCGCTCAAGTCGGCCCCGCATCCCAACGCGGCCCAGGTCCTGGCCGACTTCATGGTGACCGAGGAGGGCCAGCAGGCGATCGCCCGTAAGAACTCCTCGGTGCTGCCCGGCATCGAGGGAGCGGTGGGCGATACCGGCAACGTCCGCCGGCAGGACCTCTCGCAGCTCACACCCGAGAAGGTCCGGGCGTACCAGGCCGAGTGGAACGAACAGTTCGGAGCCTGAGGGCCCGGCTGGAAACCCGGCCCCGAAGTCGACTGGAATCGAGGTCATCCCATGTCGTACGTAAGCGCCGAAGGACTGACCAAGACCTTCAGAGGGAAGCCGCCCGTCACGGTCATCGACGGGCTGGATCTGGAAATCGAGGAGGGCGAGTTCCTGGTGCTGCTCGGCCCCAGCGGCTGCGGCAAGACCACGACGCTGCGCTGCCTGGCCGGGCTGGAGTCGCCGACGTCCGGCCGCATCTCGTTCGGCGGGCAGACGGTGTTCGACGCCGGCCGCCGCCTCAACCGGCCGCCGGAGAAGCGCAGCATCGGCATGGTCTTCCAGTCGTACGCGCTGTGGCCGCACATGTCCGTGCGGAAGAACATCGCCTACCCACTGCGGGCGCGCGGCCTGAAGGACAAGATCAAGGAGGGCTGGGTCGAGGAGACGGCCCGGCTGGTGGACTGCGAGCCGCTGCTGGACCGGCATCCCGCCCAGCTCAGCGGCGGTCAGCAGCAGCGGGTCGCCCTGGCCCGCGGCCTGGTCGCCCGGCCCGACCTGGTGCTGTTCGACGAGCCGCTCAGCAACCTGGACGCCCGGCTGCGCGACTCCGTCCGCGCCTACCTGCACGAACTGCACGCCAAGCTGCGGTTCACCGCGGTCTTCGTCACCCATGACCAGTCCGAGGCGCTGGCGCTGGGCGACAGGCTGGCCATCATGCGCGCCGGGACGATCGACCAGTTCGACACGCCGCGCCGCGTCTTCGAGAACCCGGCCACCGAGTACGTCGCCGACTTCGTGGGCATGTCGAACCGGCTGGTGTTCGAGCGGAGCGGGTACGGCTGGACGTGCGAAGGCCGCCAGGTCGAGGGAGCGCCCCTGCTGGCCAGGTGCTCGCTGGGCGCCTCCGGGAAGGTGGTGGCGCGGCTGCGTCCGGAGGACCTGTTCGTCGCGCCCGAGGGCGAGCGACCGGAGCCGGGGACGACGCTGCTCAAGGGGCACGTGCTCGACACCGGGTACGGAGGACGGCACCTGGACGCGACCATCAGCGTCGAGGACGCGGACGGCGCCCCCGCCGTCGGCAGGCTGCACGCCCGGGTGCCGCTGGCCGGGGCCGGCGGCTGGGCCCGCGATCTGCGCGCCGGGCAGCCGGTCGGCCTCGGTTTCCGTCCGTCCGACGCGCGGTTCTTCGAGGTGGGCGGGGAACCGGTGGGCGCCGACGCCGTCTCCGCCGAGCCGGTGAGGGCGTGACGGCGATGGCCACCGCCCTCACCGAGGCCGAGACCGGCCTTCCGGCCGATCCCGGCCCCGGCCCCGCGCCCTCGCGGCGGCTGCTCGGTCCTGTGGGCCTGTTCCTGTTCATCGGCGTGCTCGGCTTCCTGGTGGTGCTGCCGCTCGTCCGGCTGCAGAGCGCCGCGTTCGCCGGCGGCGGGCAGGGCTATCGGGTCGCGTTCGGGGGCGCGCCCGCCGTCAAGATCATCTGGACCACGGTCGGCCTGGCCCTGGGCTCGCTGGTCGTCGCCATGGTCCTGGGCACGATGCTCGCGTGGGTCGCGACGCGAATGCCGCCCCGGTACCGGATGCTGCGCACGCTGCCGATCCTGCCGATCGTGATCCCGGCCATCGCCAACGTGATCGGCTGGGCGTTCCTGCTGTCGCCGCGGCCCGGCTACCTGAACGTCCTGCTGCGGCGACTGCCCTGGTGGTCGCACCTGGAAAGCGGCCCGGTGGACGTGTACTCGCTACCGTGGATCGTCATCATCACCGGCTTCGGGCTCACCGCGTTCGTGTACCTGTTCGTCAGCACGGGCCTGCAGAACATCGGCCAGGAGCACATCGAGGCCGCGCGGGTCGCCGGGTCGTCCCCGACGGAGATCTTCTTCCGGGTGGTGCTGCCGCTGCTGCGCCCCTCCCTCGTCTACGGCGGCGGGGTGGCGCTGCTGCTCGGGCTGGGCCAGTTCACCGCGCCGCTGCTGCTGGGCACCAACAGCGGCACCGAAGTGATCACGACGGCGATGTTCCGTTCGGTCTCGGAGTCCCCCGTGGACTACGGGGCCGCGGCCGCCTACGGATCGCCGCTGCTGCTGTTCGGGCTGGCCGTGGTGGTCGTCCAGAAACTGGCGCTGGGCGACCAGTCCCGGTTCGTCACGCACGGCGGCAAGGCGTTCCGGTCGGTCGGCGGCACGTCCAAGACCGCCGTCGCGGTCATGATCGGCTACACCCTGGTCGCCACGGTACTGCCACTGGCCGCGCTGTGCGTCGTCGCGCTGTCGAAGTTCTGGAGCGGCACGATCGGGCCGAGCGTCCTCACCTTGGCCAACTTCCGCACCGTGCTGAACGAGCCGCGGATCGTCGACGCGGTGGTGATGAGCGTCGGGGCGTCCATCGCCGCCGTGGCGATCGTGCTGCCGATCGGCTTCGTCGCCGCCTGCCTGCTGCTGCGGATGCGCCGGTTCCGGTGGGCGCACGCGCTGCTCGACTACATCGTCGCGCTGCCGCTGGGCATCCCCGCGGTGGTGTTCGGTGCCGGGTTCCTGCTCACCTACACCAGCCCGCCGCTGATCCTGTACGGCTCGCGATGGGTGATCATCCTGGTGTACGTGACGCTGATGCTGCCGTTCGCCACCCGGATGCTGATGTCGGGGATGATCGCGCTGGGCGGCGGGTACGTCGAGGCGTCCCGGGTGAGCGGGGCGGGGCCGGTGGCCACCGACGCGCGGATCGTGCTGCCGCTGCTGCGCACCAGCCTGGGCGGCGCGGCGGCGCTGATGTTCGTCCTGCTCACGCACGAGTTCTCCGCGTCCATGCTGGTCCGCGCGCCCACGACGCAGGTGATGGGGACGGTGCTGTTCGACTACTGGGGGAACGGCTCGTACCCGACGGTGGCCGCCATCGCGCTGGTCATGACCATCGTCACCGCTGGGGGAGTGGTGGCCGCGATGGCCGCCGGCGGCGGGACCGGCGTGTTCGAGAAGCTCTGAGCGGCCCGGGAGGCGCCCTATGAAGATCGCATTGTCGCTCTACGACCTGGAACCGCGCGACCTGCTGGACCTGGCCACGGCCGCCGACGAGTTCGGGTTCGGCGGGCTGTGGCTCGGTGAGCACCTCGTGCTGCCGGTGGAGTACGGCAGCGCGCACCCGACCCATGGGCAGAGCGGCCACCAGCACCACACCGGAGCGATCATCGATCCGGCGACCGAGCTGATGGACCCGCTGGTAGCGCTGGGCGGCGCCGCCGCGTACACGTCCCGGCTGACCCTTGCCACCGGCATCTACCTGCTGCCGTTGCGCCATCCGCTGCTCACCGCGCGGGCCGTGGCGACGCTGCACGAGCTGTCCGGTGGACGGTTCAAGCTGGGCGTGGGCGCGGGATGGCTGCGGGAGGAGTTCGACGCGCTGGCCGTCCCGTTCAAGGAGCGCTTCGCCCTGCTCGAGGAGACGCTGGACGTGTTGCGGGCCGCTTGGAGGGGCGGGCCGTTCGAGCACCAGGGCACGCATTTCGACATCGGGCGGGTTCAGGTCAGCCCTCGTCCCGTGCCGGTGCCGCTCGTCCTGGGTGGCAACTCCGACAAGGCGCTGCGGCGTGCGGTGCGGCTCGGTGACGAGTGGTTCAGCTCCGGGACGCCGTCGTTCGAGGACGCGCTCGTCCTGCGCGACAAGCTCGACCGGCTCTGCGCCGAGGAGGGACGCGTGACCGGCCTGCGCTGCCACTTCCGTGTCGCGCGATGGGACCCCGAGCTGATCCGCCGGTACGAGGCGGAGGGCTTCACCGACGTGGTGCTGTGGGCGGACCAGGTCTGGGGCAAGGGGACGCTGGACGAGAACCGCCGTGCGCTGGCCCAGGCGGCGGAGCGAGTCGGCTTGTGACGCGAAGGGCGGGGGCCGCTCCCCCGCCCCTCTAGCCTCTTCAGGTTGTGACCACCGTGCAGGCGCTTACGCCCGGCGAGCCGTACACGTGCGTGAAGCCGACCCGCGGTGCGTCGGCGACCTGGCGCGAACCTGCCGCGCCGCGTAGCTGAAGGACGTTCTCATACACCTGGCGCAGCCCGGACGCGCCGATCGGCTCACCGTTGGCCAGGCAGCCCCCGTCGGTGTTGACCGGCAGCGAGCCCCCGATCGCGGTTTCGCCGCGCGCGATGAGGTCCGCCTGCGCGCCGTGCTCGCACAGCCCGCATTCGGCCATGTGAATGATCTCGGCGCCGCTCTCGGTGTCCTGCAACTGGGCCACGTCGACGTCTCCCGGGGCGATCCCGGCCGCCTCGAAGGCGGCCCGGGCCGCGTCCTCGCTCGGGCTCCCGGCGCGTTCGGTCGCGATCCACGGGCTGAACACCTCGAACGAGCCGAACCGCCGCGTGCGCAACTCGGCCGCCCGTAGGTAGACCGGCCTGGACGTGTACCGGGACGCCTGATCGGCCCGGCAAAGGACGAGCGCGACGGCGCCCTCGCCGGGGGAGCAGAACATGTACTGCGTGAGCGGGTGATTCACCATCCGCGAGGCGAGGACCTCCTCCTCGCTGAACGGCTTGCGCCGCCACGCGTTCGGATTGAGCGAGCCATTGCGGAAAGCCTTGACCGAGACCTTCGCCAGCGTCTCCCGCGGTATGCCGTGGTCGTGCAGGTACCGCTGCGCCTTCATGCCGAAGAACTGCGTCGTCACCATCAGCCCGGTCTCCCCGTACCAGGGCCCGAGGCCGAGCGACCCGGGGTCGGGATCGAACGCGCCGCGCGGATGCTTGTCGAAGCCGATCACCATGCCGACGTCGGCGGCGCCGGCCTCGATCGCGTTGACCGTCGTGGTGAGCGCGCTGCCGCCGGTGGCGCAGCCGTTCCAGACGTTGACGAAGGGCACGCCGGTGAGACCGAGGTCGGCGACCAGCGAGTCCGCGTCGCCGCCGTCCCTGCTGCCACCGGACGCGAACTCGATGTCGCTCCATTCCAGGCCGGCGTCCCGGAGCGCCTCCCGCGCTGCGCGGGCCCCTTGCCGCCGTCCCGAAACACCGTCATGGCGGCCGAACGGGTGGATTCCGATCCCGACGATCGCGACGCGCATGGGTGTGCTCCTTTCAGCCACGGAGGGCGAAGGCGAAGGTGACGACAGGCGTCCCGTCCGGGTCCTGGGTGAACGGTTCCAGCACCAGTTCCACCGGGGCGCCGATGCGCAGCCTGGACGGGTCGTTCTCGGTGAGCCGGGCTTCGACGATGACGGCGTCCCCGAGCTGGACGTAGCCCACGCCGAACGGCTCGAACGGCTCGGGGCCCGAGTACGGCGGCTTGGGCCGGAAGCCCTGCACGGTGAACGACCAGAGCGTGCCTTCGCGCGGAAGCAGGCACTCTTCCATGTCCACGCGCGTGCAATCGGGGCACGACTCCTGCTTCGGGAACGTCGTCGTACCGCAGGCTCCGCAGCGGGCCCCGAGCAGGGCCGGGCCCTCCTCGCCCTGGACGAACAGGCCGGGATCGACCGGACGGGCGTCGGGCATCATGACTCCTCTCCCGGGACGGGCTCCCACTGCGGCAGCACCGTCCCGTCCCCGAGGTTCTCGAAACGCACCCGCATCGGCTGGTCGGCCCGCAGTTCAGGCCGTCCGGGCAGGTAGCCGCCCAGGCGCACGCCGCCCGGCTCCTCAAGTTCCACGATCACGGCGGTGTAGGGGACGGGATAGGCCGGATGCACCTGGTGCTCCACGACCGTCCAGCTGTAGAGGCGCGCCCGTCCCGGGACGGTCCGCCAGAAGGTGTCGTCGCCACCGCACGAGAAACAGTGCGCGCGCGGCATGTGCAGCACTGTCCCGCAGTCGTGGCAGGTGCGGACCGCCACCTCGCCGCGTGCGGCGGCGGCCCAGTGCCCGGCCGTGTCCGGGTCGTCGATGACCGGCAGCAGCCTTTCGTCTTCGCCCGCGGTCATGAGCGCACCAGCAGCAGCGCGCTGGTCCCGGGCGGCGGTGCGGAGGTCACCAGGGCCACCTCGGCGCCCTCGACCTGGCTCGTGGACTCACCGCGAATCTGCCGGACGCCTTCGAGAACATGGTTCATGCCGTGGATGTATCCCTCGGAGAGATGACCCCCGCCGGTGTTGACGGGGATCGCGCCGTCCAGTCCGAGCGCTCCGCTCATCGCGAAGGGGCCGCCTTCACCGGGCGCGCAGAAGCCGTAGTCCTCCAGCTGGAGCAGCAGCGTGATGGTGAAGCAGTCGTAGAGCTGTGCGACGTCCACGTCCTGCGGGCCGAGCCCGGCGCGCCGGAACAGCCGGTCGGCGGCGACCCGGGACGGCATGGTCGTGAGGCTCTCCCGCGCCACCACCGGCCACATCATCCCCGGCTGAACGCGCGGCCCGCCGGCCTGCGCCACCGCCCGGATCAGCGCGGGCGGCCTGCGGCAGTCGGCCGCGCGCGCGGCCGAGGTGACCACGACCGCGCAGGCCCCGTCGGTCTCCAGGCAGAAGTCGTACAGCCGCAGCGGCGAGGAGATCATCCGGGCCGACAGGCAGTCGTCCACGGTCAGCTTCCGGGCGTGCATCTGCGCCGCCGGGTTGGCGTTGGCGCGTTCGCGGCAGGTCACCGCGACGTGCGCCAGCGCCTCCTCGGTCAGCCCGTTCTCGATCATGTGACGGCGGGCGATCAGCGCGAAGAACTGGCCCGGCGTCTGCAGGCCGTGCGGCAGGAAGTACTCGTCATAGGTGCCCTGACCGCCGACCCGCCGGCTCGGCTGCGGGACGCCGCGCCCGAACCGCCGCCCCGAACGCCCGTTCAGCGACCGGTAGACCACCACGGTCGTCGCCTGGCCGCTGAGGATCGCCCCGACCGCCTGGCCGACCATCGCGCACGGCGCCACACCGCCCGGGCCGACCTCCGCCCAGTAGGACAGCTCGGCGCCCAGCGAGTCCGCCAGCGCGTTGATCGTCACATTGTCGTGGTCGCACTTGACCAGGCCGTCCACGTCCGCGACGGTCAGGCCCGCGTCGGCCAGTGCGGCGGCGGACGCCTCCGTCGCCAGGCTCAGCTCGCTGCGGCCGGAGTCCTTGGAGAACTCGGTGGCGCCGATGCCGACGATGGCGCATCGGTCCCGATGGGAGAAACCCTCGTCACGCATGCGTCCCCCGCACTTCGTCCAGGATCTGCGTGGTGTGCTCGCCCAGCCGGGGCGCGCGGCGGGGCGGCGGCCCGGTGAACTCGGAGAAACGGTACGGGCTCGCCGGGAACAGCCCGGAACGGCCGTCGCCCAGATCGACCTCCTGGAAGAACCCGCGCGCCCGCAGGTGCTCGTCGTCGAGGACCTCCTCCAGCGCGTTGACGGGCCCGATCGGCAGGCCACGCCGCTGCCCTTCGTGGTAGGCGGTGGCCGAGTCCTGGAGCAGGAAGAAGCACTCGATCACCTCCTGGACGTGGTCGAAGTTGCGCTGCCGGTACTCCAGATCGCCGTATTCGGGGGCGACCAGATCCGCCGCCAGGCCCTGCTCTTCCATCCAGGCCAGCAGCGCCTGCCACGGCTTCTGGTCGGCGAGGATCAGCGCGAAGTAGATCCAGCGGTCGTCCGCGCAGCGGAACAGCGCGGGCTGGGTCGGCACCGGCTGCGCGTGGCGACACGTTTGCCGCCGCACCAGGACGCGCGGGTAGAACCAGTACGGGTTCGCCAGCTCGACTGTGACCGCCAGCGACTCGTGCATGGACACGTCCACGAGCTGGCCGCGTCCGCTGCGCCCGCGCTCCAGCAGCGCCAGCAGCAGGCCGGTGTGCGCGAAGCTGGCGGCCGTGTGGAATCCCTGGTTGCCGCCTGGCCGGATCGGGGGGATCGAATGGTCGTCGTACCCGCAGCTCATCAGCGGTCCGCCGGCCGCCAGCGCGACCAGGTCGCTGGACCGGTAGTCCGCCCACGGCCCGGTCAGCCCGAACGGCGTCACCGAGAGGACGACCACCCACGGGTGGGCCTCCAGGAGCCGGTCGTGGTCCAGCCCGGCGGCGGCGAGCTCGGCCGGACGCAGCCCGGACAGCAGGACGTCCGCTCCTTCGACCAGACCGTCGAACACGGCGCGGTCGGAGCCCGTCCAGTCGAGCCGCGCGCTGCGCTTGCCGCCGTTGTAGAACCAGAACGTCAGGCTGGTGTCGGGCCCCTCATCGTCCTTGGCGAACGGGCCGATCCGGCGGGTGGGCGAGCCTTCGGGCGGCTCCACCTTCACCACGTCGGCGCCCATGTCGGCGAGCAGCTTGCCGGTGTACTCGGCGCCCGGATCGCCCGCGATCTCGACCACGCGGAGGCCCTCGTAGGGCGTCATTCAGATCACCCCGGCTTCGGTCAGCTCGCGGACCTCGCCCTGGGAGAGGCCGAGGATCTCGGTGAACACGTACTCGTTGTCCTCGCCCAGGAGCGGCGCCGAACGCCAGTCGTCCTGGGCCATCCGGGAGAACCGCACCGGTGAACCCTCGAACCTGGCCGGGCCGATCACCGGATGGTTCAGCTCGAAGAACGTCCCCCGGTGCGCGATCTGCGGGTCGGTCTCGTTCAGGTCGCCCGCGTGCTGGACGGCGCCCGCCGCCACACCCCGTGCCTGGAGTTCGGTCATGACCTCGTGTGGTGTTCGCGTCCGGGTCCATTCCGCCAGATGACGGTCGATCTCGTCCTGACGCTCGTACCGGTCGGTGATCTCCGCCGCCCAGGACGGGTCACCCATCGCGGCGAGCAGGTTCCGCCAGTCCGCATCGTCGAACACCGCGATCGCCACCCAGCGGTCGTCCCCGGCGCACGGGTAGACGCCGTGCGGCGCGGCCCGCGGGTGCTCCAGCCGGTTGCCCAGCGGAAACCCCGGCCGGCGGGTCGCGCGCCCGTTCACGGTCACGTCCAGCAGGTCCGGTCCGGCCAGGTTGACGCCCACCTCTACGGCGGACACGTCGATCTCGGTTCCCTGGCCGGTGGTCTCGCGCCGCAGGATCGCCATCATCAGCGCGGCGCTGTTGTAGTACGCGGCCTGGTTGTCCATGTAGGACAGGCCCCAGCCGGAGGGCTCCCGGTCGGGCAGCCCGCTGATGTGGGACAGACCGCTGACCGCCTGCACCACCGGCCCATAACTCCGGTAATGGTGGTGAGGCCCGCTGTGCCCGTAGCCGCTCATGCGGGCGTAGATGACGTCGGGACGCAGCTCACGCATCCGCTCGTACGTCAGCCCCCACTTTTCCATGACGCCCGGCGCGAAGTTCTCGGTGACCACGCTGCTTGCCGCGATCAGACGCTCGGCCAGCCGCAGGCCGCGCTCGGTCCCCAGGTCGAGGGTGATGCCGAGCTTGTTGCGGTTGTAGTTGTTGAAGAGCCCGCCCTTGTTCGGGTCAGGGTCGGCGTCCTCCTCGCCGTACGGGCGCGGGTCGTCCTTGTAGATCGGCAACCGGCGCGGCAGGTCGAGCCGCCGCCGGTTCTCGATCCTGATGACCTCGGCGCCGAAGTCGGCGAGCAACCGGGTGGCCACGGAGCCGACGCCCATCCAGCAGAAGTCCGCCACCCGTACCCCGGCCAGCGGGCCGCGGCGGGGCCTGGGCCGGCGGTCGTCCGCCACCGTCGTCACGTCTGCGTCCACCCATGACCTCCCACCGACTCGGCCGTTGCTCGCACCATAATCCTCATGAGGAAATGAGGCAACCGTTCTTGACCGCTTTCATCATGATGTTTACGTTGATCGGGTGGGCAGATTGCGCGGAAAGTCGGCCATCATCACGGGTGCGGCGAGCGGCATGGGAGCCGAGGAGGCACGGGTCTTCGCGGCCGAGGGAGCGCGGGTCACCATCGCCGACGTCGACGACGGCGCCGGAGAGCGGCTGGCCAAGGAGATCGGCGCGCGCTTCCATCACCTCGACGTCACCGACGCCGCCGGGTGGGAAGCCCTCGTCACGTCCGCCGAGAACGCGTACGGGACCGTGGACGTGCTGGTCAACAACGCCGGCATCGTGGTCTGGGGTGGCGTCACCGACCTCACCGAGGTGGACTTGCGCCGCGTCCTCGACGTCAACACCATCGGCGTCTTCCTGGGTATGCGCGCCGTGGCACCCGCGATGGAACGCGCCGGTGGCGGCTCCATCATCAACATCGGCTCCACCTCCGGGCTGGTCGGCGGACCCAAGGCGCTCGGCTACAGCGCGTCCAAATGGGCCGTTCGTGGCATGACGAAGGCTGCCGCGCTCGACCTGGCCCCCAAGAACATCCGGGTCAACGCTGTCCACCCGGGTCTCATCCGCACGCCCATGAGCGGCGCGGCGGCCGATCGCACCAGCGGCACTCCGCCACTCGGCCGCATCGGCACCCCGGCGGAAGTGGCCGCCGTGGTCGTCCACCTGGCCTCAGATGATTCCGGCTACACCACCGGCGCCGACCACGTAGTGGACGGCGGCCGCACCGCCGGCTGGACCTGACCGCCGCAATCGCCGATCACCAGGATGGGCATGTCATCGGTTCGGCGGCACGTTCAGTTCCGCGTAGGGGCCGCGGGCTCCGGCCTGGATGCCGCCCCTGTACGGTGCCAGAACTCGTCCAGGGCGCATGATCTAGAGCTTCTACCGTCTTCGTCCATGCTAGTCACCGTCGTCGCGGGCACCCACATCATCGAGCACGGCGAATCCCCAACCTCCCCTAACCGCACGACTCTCCAAGGGGGACACCGTTCCTGCAACGGCGTCCCCTGCCGCGTTCGGTGTGTGTCCACGGGGGCGACAGCCTCAGTAACGCCACCGGCACGCTGTCGACGTGGGGCGGCCGTCACGTCGGACGTGTCGCTGTGGAGTTCAGGTAGGGGGCGAGCAGTTCGCGGGCGAGACGGCGAGCCGCGCGTTCGGCCAGGCCGTCTTCGATCATCCGGCTCAGGCTGTAGACGAGGGACTGGACGAGTTCGGCGGTCCGGTCGGGGTCGTACGCGCCGTGGTCGGCCAGGGCAGCGCGGAGCGGCGTCTGGAGTTCGTCATGGAGGAGGCGGCTTGAGTTGGCGAGTGCGTCGGTGCGGCCGGTTGCCGCGAGGGCGCGGGCCAGCGCGTGGTCTCCGCAGGCGACGAGGCGGAGGTTGGCGTTGACGTAGGCCAGGACACGGTCGCCGGGGGTCCTGGCCTTGCCCATCTGCTGCCGGACGTACGCCGACCAGCGGGGGAAGGTGTCGACGATGAGGGCGTCGAGCAGATCGTCGCGGGACGTGAAGTAGGCGTACACGCTGGAGCGGGCGAGCCCGGCCCGGCGGGCGACCGCCGCCAGGCTGGGGGCTCGCTCGGTCTCCTCGGTAAGCAGGGCGCGGGCGGCGTCGAGCAGGGCCGCCCGCTGCGCGGCCCGATGCTCGGCGACGGTCGGCGCATGGATCTTCGGCACACTGCCCCCTCTCTCACCGGCCGCGGCGCCGGCGGGACCGCCCGTCAGCCGAGTGCGGCCAGCCGCCCGTCGATCATCTCGTACACGGTGTCACAGTGTTCGAGGACGTCGTGGTCATGGGTCACCATGACGGCCGCCACGTCGTGCTGCCGGGCTTCGCGGGCGAGCAGCCGGACGATGTCGTGGCTGCGTGCCCGGTCCAGGGCGGCGGTGGGCTCGTCGACGAGCAGCACGCTCGGCCCGGTCACCAGGGCCCGGGCGATGCCGACCCGCTGCCGCTCCCCGCCGGACATCTGGTGCGGGTACCGGTCGGCCTTGTCCGCCATCCCCACGTCCTCCAGCAGCGCGAGCGCGGCGCGGCCGGAACGCTCGCGGCGCGGCCGGAACCGCAGCGGCAGCCGGAGTTGGTCGAGGGCGGTGAGCGCCGGGACCAGGTTGCCGGACTGGAAGACGAACCCGATGTGCTCGCGCCGCAGCTTCGCCCTGGTCCTGGCACTGGCGGCCGTGATGTCGGTCCCGGCGACCGTGACCGTGCCCCGGTCCGGGCGGGCGAGGCCGCCGGCCACCGCGAGCAGGCTCGACTTGCCGGCGCCGGAGGGCCCGACGATCGCGGCCAGCTCGCCGGGGCGCACGACGAGGTCGACGTTGTCGAGGGCCTGCACGGTCTCGGTGCCGTCGCCGTGCTGGAGGCAGACCCCCTCCATGTGCAGTCCCGGACGGTCGGGCGCGCCGGTGGCGCCTTCCCGCGCTTCGGCGGCGGGCGTGGTCTGGCCGGTCATCGGTTTCCTCCGAGGGCGGTGGCCGGGTCGATGGACGCGATCCGGACTACGGCGGCCCCGGCGCCGACGAGCCCGAGCAGGACGAGTCCCGCGGCGGCGGTGGTGACACTGGGCGCGCTGAGTGCGAACGGCGCGCCGCCCCCGGTGATGAGCGAGCCGAGGCCGACACCGATCCCCGCGCCGACCGCGACGGAGGCCAGCAGCAGGATGAACGCCTGGGCGAGTGCGTCGCGTAGCAGCCACCCTCTGGACGCCCCCATGGCGCGCAGCACGGCGACCTCGTGCTTGCGCTGGATGGCCCAGACCGCGAAGAACGCCCCGACGACCAGCGCGGAGATGACGTACAGGAATCCCTGGATGAGCTGGAGCGTGGACGTCTCGGCCGTGTAGCCGGGCGAGGCTCCGAAGGACTCCTCCAGGGTGAGGCTCTCGGTGCCGGCGGCGGCGTCTCCGGCGGCCAGATCGACGGAGGCGCCGGGCTTGGCGCGCACCGCCACGGCGGTGATGTCCTGAGTGGCGTGCGCGGGCACGGGGTCGCCCGGCGCCGCCCCGGCCTTGATCAGCTGCCAGGTCCGCAGGGGCACATAGGCCACGTCGACGTGACCGAAGGTGTCCTGCCCCGCGGTGGCGCCCACGACCCGCAGCTTCGTCCCGAGCCGATCGACCGTGATCGTGTCGCCGATGTTCAGGCCGGCGTCCAGGGCCGTGCCGCTGACGACGACGCCGTCCGCGCCGCTCAGCCGCGAACCCTTGCTCACCTCGGGGGAGAGGAACGACTCCGGCGCCACCCCGAACAGCGCGAGGTCGATGTCCACGCCCCGGTCGCTCTTGGCGTTGATGAGCGTGTTGCCGTAGGGGGCCGCCTCCGCCACACCCGGCCGGCCCCGCCAGACGTCCACGGCGGACATCCCCACCACGCTCCGGGAGAAGGCGGAGTCGTGCTGGACGCCGCGCTCGAACGCGAACGAGGTGACCGGCAGGTTCTGCAGCCCGGACACCCCGTCCCTGACCAACCCCACCGACAACCCGGACAACATGACCATGAGGACCGCGATCAACCCCACGACGGCCCCCATCAGCCCGAACCGGACCTTGGCGAACCGCAGCTCACGAACGGCGAGGAACATCAGCCTCACACCCGCTTCTTTATCGACAGCATGTCGGCAAGATATCAACACGATGTCGCCAACTTGCCCTGAAGACCGCGAGTTAGGAGTCGGGCGGTGTGGTGTTCATGAGCGGGCGCCCCGCGACGCCAACCCGGCCGAGCGGCGCCCCCGCCTGGTCGTGCTCGGGCGCCGGCCCTTCATCCGAGGCGTCGGCCTCCTTTCGGAGTGGTGAGTCGGCTCGTATTTGTTCGCGGCACTGCAACGTGGTAGGCCGTGAAGCCTTCAGTAGCAACGAGAACACCCTGACGGTAGCTGCGCAGGCAGGGCGTGTGTTCCGCATTTCCCGCTTGCCCGGTACATGGGTGCGCGGTTGCGTGAAAGGCGGCTGGTGACGGCGCGTCCCTTCCGCGCCGACCAGCTCCACCGCAGGATGGCCGACCAGATCGGCAAGGTCGGCCTGATCATCGCCGTGCCGCCCGCCTAGGAGAGCACCCAAGCTCATGGCGGACGGGCATTGCCCTTCCTGCCGTGCGGAGTGTGGATGGTGAGTAAGCAGCAGCTCACCACCTTCTTGAACGCTTCCTGGCGTGTGCTGCGCCCCGGCGGGCATCTGGCCCTCATCACTACGGCCTGCTACCAGGCCGACGGACGCCTCATCGATCCGGGTCCGGAGATCATTCGAGACGCCCGTGCGGCTGGACTGCGCTACAGCCAGCACGTCATCGTCGTCCGTGTCCCCGTTCACGACGACACCCTCCACATCCAGGCGACCACCGCAACCCTGGGCCAACTGCGTGATAGCCGCTCCCGGGCTCTGCCTCCGGTAGCGCGAGTCCACGCCGATGTCTCCCTGTTCACCAAGCCCGGCACGGCACCGGCTCGGCTGCGGCTTGCCTGGACGGCGATGGCGTGGCCCGCGCCGTGAGCGGATCGGCGCGATACCTGCCACCAAAGATTGAAGGCTGTGGCTGTCGGCGGCGGAGATTCCGACAGAGATCGGCAGGCCGGTCCGCTCGGTGAGCAAGTGGATCGTCGACCCGTTCCTGCCGCGGTCGACAGGCTCGGGACCTGTCAGTTCCCCCCTTTGCCCGCGCGGACGCTGACCGGGTCGATTGCGCACCGCGACCAGTCCAGCTCGCCCGCCGCGCCGAGTTCGTCCCGCAGGACCCGGTGCAGCCGGGGCCACAGCCTGGCCTTGGTCCAGGCGGTGAACCGGCGATGCGCAGTGGGCACGCTCAACCCGAACTCGCCCGGCAGATGCCGCCCGCTGGTCATCACTACACGATCGCGGTGTACACCGCCCGATCGGCCACCGCCGCCGTCCCACCGCCCTGGCGCCGCGGCATGAATCTCGGGATCAACGGCTCAGCGATCTCCCACAACTCATCCGGCACCAGCCGCAGCGCAAGATCCGACGACACAGTCCCGCATCATCCCGGCAACCCATGCAACATCCACGTGAGACACACTCTTGGAATGGTCTGGACGACCATCGAACGCGGTTTCTCGCGCACATCGATCTGCCATGGCTGTTTCGTCGTCGAACCCGACCACGCCCGGCTGACCGACCTTGCCCAGCGCCTCCGAGCCGGACGGCTCACCCATCGCCGGCGCCGTGCGACCGCTCTCCGAAACAGGCTCCGCGCTCGCCCGCCACCGCCGCACACCCGGCAAAACGATCATTCAGGTCGCGGACGCGTATGAGGCACGTGCTCACCATCGCCCGGGAGGCGCCGACGTCATCGCCGCCGCTTCGCGGCATTGCGACCGGCTCGGCGTCAGCTTCGGCACCGGCTCCCGCGAGTACCAAGAGGCGGTCTCCTCCTGGCAGCGCAGCTTTTCCCGGCTGTTTGCGATGGGTCTGGGCGCTCAGACCCACGTTACCTGCGATGGGGCGCTGTCGCTGCTGGTGTGCTCCGGCAGCGGGCTGGTCTACGCGATCGTCTTCCACCCGGTGCAGCGCGGCTGGCGTCCGGGACGGCTGCAAGGCAGTGATCAACGACGGCGGCTGGACGCGCCCCATCCGGGGATCTGGCTGTTTCATCCCTGACCCGACCCCACCACAAGCCGCTCACGATGGCGAGAGCACCCGTCCTCGCCGCACAGGTTGACCGATGACGCCCCAGGGCTTCAGGCCCGGGACGTGTTTGCTTCCCGGGGCGCCGCCACCCACGCAGGGGCGCGGCGCCCCGGGTCGCTTTCGAGGAAGGGAGAACCCCCGCATTCCCAAGGAAACCTTGCAGTGGCTGAACGAGAACATGCTGATCGGGTTCACCGACAAGCGCGGTACAGCCTGGCACTACCGGACCGATCTGCAGGGTGCCGAGCCCAACCACTACCCGGGCGCCATTCCGGTCGCCGACGTCAAGCGCCGGTTGTTCGACTCCCGGCCGGACGAGGGCGTGCCGGAGGGGAACGGGCCGTTCAGGCGGTCTGCACCAGATTGGCGTAGACGATGATGTTGTTCTTGTAGTGACCGCTGGAGGGGTCGAACGCGCCGCCGCAGGTGACCAGGCGGAGCGACGAGTAGTCGATCTGCTCGCCGAAGACCTGCTCGTGGGGGAAGGCGTTCTTGTCCACGCTCTGCGTGCGCTGCACGGAGAACGTGGCGACCGTGCCGTTCTCGCGGTTCACCTGGATCAGGTCCCCGGCCTTCAGTTCCTTCAGCCGGTAGAAAACGGCGGCCTTCTTGTTGGCGTCGACATGGCCGAGGATCACCGCGGGCCCGGCCTCGCCGGGTGTGACCCCCTCCTTGTACCAGCCGGTCAGGTTGGGACGGCTGAGCGGCGGCTCCTCGATGCTCCCGTCGGGACGCAATCCGATCGGGCCGATCGGGGCGGTCACGCCGATCTTCGGGATCTTGAGTGTGGTGGGCCGCGACTCGGCCATCGACGCCGCGTCCTTGGGCGGCCCCTGAACCGGGGAGGCCGAGGGGGACGCCGAGGGGCCGCCCGCCGCGGGTGCTGTGTCGTCCCCGCAGGCGTTCAGCAGCAGGGCGGTGAGCAACGCGCCGGCCGCCGCGCACGCGGCGCGGCGACCGGCGGTGGTGGTGATGCGCTCGGGCAATTCAGGAACGCTCCCGCCCGATCCGGCGCAGTGCGAAAGCGCCAAGGCCGGCGGCGGCCAGCGCGGCCGCGGCCGAGGAACCGGCCGCCAGCGGCAGGCCCGACGCCATCTGGGTGCTGCCGTCACCGGTGTCGATCCGCCCGGTGGGGATCTTGCCGGTCGGCTTGCCCGGCTTCATGTGACCCTTCTCCGGGGTGGTGGACAACGTGACCGTGCCGCAGCCCGCGCAGGTCACCCTTACGGTGATCACCCTGGGCAGGGTCGACTTGTACGTACCGGTGTGCTCCCAGGTGTTCTTGCCGGTCTTGGTGAAAGGGACCGGGTTGTGGGTGTAGGCGTTGCCGCTGATGGTGGGCCGGCTGGGACACGTGACCGTGAACCTGGTCTTGCCGTTCGGCACGGCCCTGTTCGTCGACAGCTTCACATCGTCCGAACCGAAGGAGAACCTCCGGGACGGCGACCGGTACTCGGGATGGTCCTCGGTGTGGCCGTACCCCCCGGGAGCCCCCCTGCCAGAGCGGTTGCGGTCGGGGTTGTGGTCGGGGTTGGCGTAGACGGGGCCCGCCATGCCCAGCGCCAGGAGCGCGGACGCGGCGCCCGCGACCGCCAGTCGGGTGCGGTTCATTGGTCGGTTCTCCTCTGGAGGGGAATGGCCTCCACCTCGTCCGCCCCGATGCGCGATGGCGGGGATTACGCCATGATCGGCGCCGCAGGGCGCCGTCCCCTCTCCGCTGGGTTCCTCGCGGAATCATGGGATGGACGAGAAGGAAAGCAGCTGATGGGTCGTGGGATGAACCGTGTTCTCATCGCGGAACACGGCACGGCACGATCTTGGCTTGATGCGGCCAACCAGAAAGCTTGACAAGATGTCGTGCGTCCTGCTATGTCACCGGAAGCGATGCCAGCAGCGCCGCGGACTGCTGGTCGTACTGGACGGCGACCGCGTCCGAACCCGCCGTGTTGTTGAAGATCACGGTGACCGGCCGGCTGCCGGGTGCGCCAGGAAAGGTCGCGAAAAGGAAGCCGTTCCACATCGAGGTGAACGGCCAGATCAGCGTGACCGCGAAGGCAGGCCCCGACACCGGCAGGACAGCCCGGTTTCGTTGCAGTGAGCGTGCTCGGCGAGTGGGAAGCCAAGCTGATTGCGGCGCCTGGGGGCTACCAGGACAAGCCGGTGGGCACGGAGCGCTCCCTCGGCATGCGGGAGTTCGACCTCTGTTACGTCTTCTGGCGCGAGTTCCCGCAGGCGATTCCGCGGGCATCGGCGCCCGTCACAAGGAGACCGGCGAGCTGACGTACTAGCCCTCGGTGCCGCCCGACACCGTCGCGCTGATGTACCAGGACTACCGGCGGGAGGCGTCGGCCGCGCGCCGCGTTCCTCGCCACCGCATCCCCGGCCTACCGGAAGCGTGGCGACGACCGGTGCGCGGAGGTGGAGGCGATCTCCGACGCTCCGCACGCCGAGGACGCCCGCCGCGCCGCCGGCGGCCAGCCGCCGATCAGCATCGACGAGGCGCGCGCCGAGTGGTTTCGCGGCGCCGAGGTCGTGACTTATCGGGTACGCGAACCGGGTGACCCGACCGGCGGGCAGCCGACACCACCGTGGTTCTCCTGCATGGCGTTGCTGCGGCACTTCGGCTTCGCGCTCCAGTCACCAGACGATGCCAGCGATCGGGCGGAGGCCGGCGACAGTGGCTGAGCGTTTCACGCCCGCGGTGGAGGACGCGCTGCGGGCCGC